>NZ_CAMVEE010000021.1 GCF_947166415.1 uncultured Methanobrevibacter sp.
ACTAATTGCTGTGTGTCCGCTCTCGGATAAACTTCTCCATGGACAACTCCGATTCTTATTCCTTCAGCTTCGATGATTTTTGCACTTGGAAGATTAATTCCTCTTGCTCTATCCATATTTCCCTGAACTGCAATTACCGGAGCTATTTTTTCCAGCTCTTCAATGACTTTCGGGGAAGTCAAATCTCCGGCATGTATAATCAAATCTGCTTCGCTGAACGCATCAAACACCTTTTGGGGTATTTCTTTAGCTCTGTCAGGAATATGTGTATCTGAAATTAATCCTATTATCATCTTTTTCAACCTGTATTTTTCATTAAATTATAATTGTAATTTGTCGGTTATCCTTTTTAATATTTTGATTTTTGAAATAAAATAAAAACTATTATAAATTCAGAAAAATATATATAATATCATCATTCTTTTAGGAGAAGATATAATGGGAGAAGTTAAAAAGGAAGACATTTTAGAGATTTTGGCTAATTATGACAAAAGCGAAATTACAATAGCCACTCTTGGAAGCCACACTTCCCTGCACATCTTGCAAGGTGCAAAAGAAGAAGGATTCAGAACAGCTATTGTATGTCAAAAAGGTCGTGAAATTCCATATCAACGTTTCGATGTCGCTGATGAATACATTATCGTTGATGAATTCAAGGACATAGTTAATGAAGAAGTCCAACAACAGCTCAGGGACATGAACGCAATCGTAGTTCCTCACGGATCTTTCGTCGCATATGCCGGATTAGACAATGTCGAAGATAAGTTCAACGTTCCAATGTTTGGAAACAGAGATGTTTTAAGATGGGAAGCAGAAAGAGACAAAGAAAGGGCATTGCTTGTTGAAGGTGATGTAAGGATACCATTCAAATACAACGACCCTTCTGAAATTGACAGGCCGGTTATGGTCAAATTCCCAGGTGCAAGAGGAGGCAGAGGTTACTTTGTAGCTTCATCCACTGAAGAATTTGATGCAAAAATTGAAGCCATGAAAGCTCGTGGATGGCTGGACGACAGTGATGTTGAAGCAGCACACATCGAAGAATATGTTTCCGGCTGTAACTACTGTATACACTATTTCTACTCAGCACTTGATGATAAAGTTGAATTAATGGGTATGGATACAAGATACGAATCCAGTATTGACGGATTTGTAAGGATGCCTGCAAAAGACCAATTGGATATTGATTTAAGCCCATCTTATGTTGTTACTGGTAACCACCCTGCTGTAATTCGTGAATCTTTACTCCCACAAGTATTTGATATAGCAGACAAATTGACTGAAAGCGCTAAAAAATTAGTTGCTCCAGGATTAAACGGACCATTCTGTATGCAAACATTAGTAAACGATAATCTTGAAGTAATCTGTTTTGAAATCAGTGCAAGAACCGACGGTGGAACAAACACATTCATGGACGGTTCCCCTTACTCCTACCTAACTTACGGCAAACCGATGAGTATGGGTAGAAGAATCGCTTTAGAAATCAAACGTGGTATAGAAAGAGATGAATTAGAAAAAATAATAACATAAATTTAGTTATTATTTTTCTTTTATTTTTTAAAAATTTTACTTAAGAACCCTTGTTTTTCTTCTGTTTGGGTTTCAACAGCTTTTTTCTTTTTTGTTTTGCCTATATTCTGCTTTTTTTCGTATTCTTCCAATGCTTTTACACGGCTTCTTTTAGACCATGCACCTACAAAACCAATAAATGCACCGGTAATAATGATCAAAGCAGCTATTGCGACTATTCCATCTTCAGTTGCGAAAAAACCGCTAGGCTGGCCGAAGTAACCCTCTAAAAATAATACTACGATGGCTGTTGATGCAAGTGCACCCATAAGGGTCCCGGTTTTAATATTGCCTTGTCCATATCCTGCATATAAAAGGCCAATGGCTGAAAATGGATAAAACCAATCCCAATATCGATATCCAAAGATAATAAATGCAGCGGCTATTGCGGCTCCAAATACCAATGCTTTCATATCCAATCCTAAATCATATTTCATATTTTATCTCCTGTCCTGTTTTTTGGAGCTTAACATTCCTCCAAATGCACCGCTGATTCCCATCACAATAGCATAATAAATCAATTCTCCTATAATTGCAAAGAGACTCACGATTCCGGAAACTGTAAATCCGGTTAGTCCTCCGAATATTCCGTATACTGCTCCGCCGCCAAATGTGGCAATTATGATAAATATTATGGCACAGACGATTGTACCAAATGCTCCTGCCACTGCAGCATTCCACAGACCCCCAAGAGCTCCTTCATGAGCAATATAACCTGTTATAAATCCGACAATCAGCAATCCTATAAATTCATATCTTGCAAAGAATGTTTCAACAATTACAGCTAATATAAAACCAACAAATGCAGCGCTCCATTTAGTCATAATCATCACCTATTATTCATTTGCTAATATGCTTTATAAAATTATTTATTTTCATACTTTATTAATTTTTCAATATATGTCTTTCAGCTTATCTCTTATCTGGTCAAGAATTGCCTGATGCATTCTTTTTGTAAATTCGGCCTTATCGTTTTGGTTCAGCACATCCAAATACCCTTGCGAAATAAGATTGAATGCAAATGGGCTTGGTATCACAGTATTTATGGTTTCAACACGCATTTCATCATTATTGACCCATTCAATGATTTTCAAGGCATTTTTAATGTCCATATAATCTTCAAGAGCTTCCCTTCTTGCTTCCTTTAGAATCGAGAAGTTCTCATCCATGTCCTGCACAAACTTCAAAAGTATCTTTCCGCGGACTTGCTGACGGCCGACTGATTTTGATTCACCTTTGTATCTTCTCAATGTCATCAATGACCTTCCGGCGCAGTGCCTGAACCTTGAAGCCAATGTTTCTGTCTTGTTCAGGGATTGTATCAAAATGTTTTCGAAGTTTTCGGGGGTCAATTCCCTAAATGATTCCAAACCCCCAATCTTGCCGTCCGAACTCAAGTAAAACCCATTGTCGGAAATTGAGATGGTCACGTTCATGTTATACCTTTTGGCAACGACATATGCAACGGCCCTTGATAGTGCATCATTCACTTTTCTTCCGAACAGCGAATGGAAGACTACAAATCGCCTTCCTCCAAATCCCTTATAATATTCTACCAGTAGCAGGTTGTTGCTTGGGATTTTGGCGTATTTGAACTGCTCCACAAAGTATTCGTAAATGGAATTTGCGGCAAAGTCATCGACATAGAGATATTCATGGATGAATTCCATAATCTCCTCTTTGCTTCTTCTGTATCTGAACTTGACGTCCATGTGTGCCCTGAACCTTTGGATGTCCATTGCAAGATCAAATGACAGAGGCAGCTGCTGTGAAAACCATGATGGTATTGTAGGAGGTCCGGTCGATGGGGTCACGTTGATTGTCATTCCCTTTCCGTAATTGAATCTGTATGTGTTTCCTCCCAAAACGAATGTGTCTCCCTTTTTCAGGCGTTCCATAAAGTCCTCTTCAATCCTGCCTACGGTTTCACCATCGCATTTGACCAGAACTCCAGATGAATCGGGGATTGTTCCTATGTTTGTCGAGTAAAGCATCCTGGCCAGCTTTCCGCGCTTTCCAAAGGTGTTTTCCTTATAGTCAATCCATATTTTGGCATAAACGTATCTCTCTTCAAGTTCAGGATACTCTCCTGCCATATAACTTAGGACATCCTCATAATCGTCCCTGCTCAAATCTTTATAACAGTAACTCTTTCTTATCACGTCAAAGGCATAGTCGATATCCCATTTGTTTTCAATGCTCATGCCGTAGATGTGCTGTGCCAGGACGTCCAGGCAATTGGTAGGTATGCTTATCCTATCGATTTTGCCTTCCTTTGCGTTTTTAAGAAGCACTGAGCATTCAACCAGGTCGTCACGGTCGGTTACAATGATTTTTCCCCTTGATTTCTCATGCAGGCGGTGGCCGCTTCTTCCAATCCTTTGAAGTGCTCTTGCAACAGATTTTGGAGAGTTTATCAAAACGACCAGGTCGATATATCCGATGTCTATTCCAAGTTCAAGGGATGTTGATGAAACCACTGCTTTCAGCTTTCCTTCCTTCAGTTTGTTTTCCGTTTCAAGCCGGACTTCCTTTGAAAGCGAGGAGTGGTGGGCCATTATGTTTTCATTGTTGTAATGCATGGGATACATTTTCTTCAGGTTGTAAACAAACCTTTCAGTTCCGCTTCTTGTGTTTGTAAAAATCAAGGTGGTCTTGTTTTCCCAAATCAGGTCGTCCAGAAGGTCATACATTCCAAGCCTTGTATCCTCTTCGTCTGCAAGCACAATGTCGCTTACCGGACACATCACTTCAATGTCCAGCTCTTTGAGGTAGTTTATATCAACAATCTTGCAGCTTCGCCCCACGCCATATTCATAGCCCACGAGAAATTTCGCAACTTTCTCAAGGGGGCTGACGGTCGCTGAAAGCCCGATTCTTGTGTATTGTCCAATCAGATGCTGAAGCCTTTCAAGAGATAAACTTAAATGAACTCCTCTTTTGTTTTCTGCAAGTGAATGAATTTCATCAATGATTACGTATTTGACTCCGCTCAGTTTTTCCCTGAATTTCGGGGCGACAAGCAAAATGGATAACGTTTCAGGTGTTGTAATCAGGATGTGGGGTGGCTTTTTAAGCATCTTTTGCCTTTGGTACTGTGATGTGTCGCCGGTTCGCACGGCCTTTCTGATTCCAAGGCTTTTGCCAGCTATCCTTTCAATTCCTCTAAGGGGATTTTCTAGATTCTTCTCAATGTCATTGTCCAAAGCCTTTAAAGGTGAGATGTAAATGCAATAGACCTTATCTTCCAGTTTATCCGCTTCGGCAAGGGTTGTCAGCTCGCTTATGATTGACAGAAATGCAGTCAGGGTTTTACCGGATCCTGTAGGTGATGAAATCAGAATGTTGTTTTTCTTGTGAATATCGATTAATGACTGCTTTTGGGCAGGCGTAAAATCATCAAATTGTGAGTCAAACCATTGTCTGACCCATGGATGCAGTATCTTGAAAATATGCTTTTTGGAATAATTTTTCTCCTGCCTTTCAATCATATCTTCTTCCCCGATTATTGTGATTGCATAACTTTATTTTGTAATATTATGTTTATATTTTATAATTTTTAATTGTATTTTTCATGTACAGTCATAATACATTTGAAATAATTTTTTGACAGTAATTCATTTTTGATTCAGCATATTTGGGATTATGTATTATAAATTTTTAATTTTCTAAAATCTAATCAAAAAATCCATATAATAATGGTTAAATAGTTTAATTAGTTATACATTTAATCATAGGCTCATGCCTAAGGTGGTTATAAATATGAAAAACTATTTTGATATTAAAGACAAAGTTGCAGTAGTAACTGGAGCTTCTTCCGGTCTTGGTTGGCAAATTGCTCAAGCATACGCAAGTCAAGGCGCAAAATTAGCATTATTTGCTAGAAGAGAAGAAAGATTACTTGAAAACGTTGCTGAAATTGAAAAAGAATTCGGAACTGAAGTAATGTATGCAGTATGTGACGTTGGTGACTACGACAGTATCACCGCAGCTGTTGCAAAAGTTATGGACGCTTACGGAAGAATTGACATTTTAGTTAACGCAGCAGGTATGGGAAACAACAAAATGGTTACCGACCAAAGCAATGAAGAATGGGAAAGACACATTCACATTGACTTAAGCGGTGTATACTACATGTGTAAAGCTGTTGGAGAAATCATGATTGAACAAGAATACGGTAAAATCATCAACATCGGTTCAATCCACTCAAGAGTTATCTTCCCTGGTGGAGGAATCAGTGCATACTCCTCAGCTAAAGGTGGTGTAATGAACTTAACCAAAAACTTAGCTGTCGAATGGGCAAAATACAACATTACCGTAAATGCAATCGGTCCTGCAGTATTTGAAACTGAATTGACTGTAGACTCCATTGAATTACCTGGATTCATGGACCTCATTGCAGCTTACTGTCCTGCAGGCCGTTTAGGTAAACCTGGTGAATTAGACGGTATTGCAATTTATCTTGCATCCGACGCATCCAGTTTCTGTACCGGTCAATTGATCTGTATTGACGGTGGTTGGACAGCTATTTAAATAAGAGATTTTTTCTCTTATTTTTTTCTATTTTTTTTTAAAAGATTATATATTCCTAAAATCTAACTTATTATCATGTCAAATTTAATTTTAGAAGACACTATTAACAAGTTATCTGATGATGATGTTAAAGTTAGAAAGGAAGCAGTTGAGTCATTGGTTGGAACTACCGATGAATCAGCAATCGAACCATTAATTAAAGCTACTACTGATGATAATGCTCAAGTAAGATTCAAGGCTGCCGAAATTTTAGGCAGCATGGGTGAAGTGGCTGTAGACAAGCTAATAGAAGAATTTGTGAATGCTGAAGGAAAGGACAAAAGATTTTTAGCTTTCGCACTTAAAGAAACTGAAGATAAAAAAGTTATCCCTTATTTTGTTGATGCAACTGAAGATGAAGATTTCGGTGTCAGGAAAGTTGCCGTACGCGCTTTAGGTGAACTTCAGGCTGAAGGCGAATTGGATTCCATTGCAAAATGTCTTGAAGATGAGGACTGGGGTGTCAAGTTAGCAGCAATTCAGGCATTAGGTGATTTGGCAACAGATGAATCAATAAAATTAATCAAGGATGCAAGAAAAGCAGAGGATGACAAGGACTTCAAAAAATCCTGTAATAAGGCCATTAAAAAGGCTGAAAAAAGAAAAAAGGCAAAGGCATCAGGAAAGGCAATAGTTAAAGTTATTCCTATGAGCACAATTAAGGAAATGGAAAAAGCTAATCTGCAAAAGGCAATTAAGGAATATGAACGTTACGTTGAATCAAAACAGCCTAAGGATGCTGCCTATAAAAGGTTATGTGTTTTATACAGAAAAGCAGGTGACTATGACAATGAAGTCAGGGTTATAGAAACCGCAATTGAAGTATTCGATGGCACTAAAAAGGCCGATTACTTTGAAAAAAGATTGGCTAAGTTAAAATAGCTATTTTTCTATGATTTCGTAGAGATCTCTTCTTTTGTTTTTTAAAAGAGGGAGCTCTTCTCTTATTTTTTTTATTTCGCTCAGGTCAATTTCACCGATTATCAGCTCTTCTTTTGTGTCGGCTTCAGCTATTATATCTCCCCATGGATTTGTTATTATTGAATGGCCGAAGCTGTGGTAGCTTGCATCTTCATTCAGTGCAGGGGCAACGCCGACGCAGTATACCTGATTGTCAAGGGCTCTTGACTTAAAAAGCAGCTCCCAGTGTGCAGGCCCGGTGGTCATATTGAATGCTCCAGGATAGAATAGAATCAAGGCACCATTTTCCACCATTATTCTTGCAAGTTCTGGAAAACGAATGTCATAGCATATTCCAATTCCTATTTTGCCGAATTCTGTATCGGCTATTGTAAAGTCATTGCCGGCAGTCAACACGTCTGATTCCTTGAATGTTATCCTGTCTTTAACGTCGATATCGAAAAGATGCATTTTTCTATGCTTGGCAATAATGTTTCCGTCTTTGTCAAAAAGATAGCTTGTATTGAAGAGTTTTTCTTTTTCCTTTTCGGGAATGGATCCTGCAAGGATATATACCTCATGCTCTCTAGCTAAAGCGGATATTCGGGTCAATGTAGGACTGTCCTTTTCCTTTTCACAGTATTCGATGAACTTGTCGTTGGAATATGGGCAGTTGAACATTTCCGGCAAAACTATAAAATCAGCATTCTCATTAACGCTTTCAGCTATCATTAAACTTGCCTTATTCAAGTTCTCTTCTTTGTTGTCAACAACGTTCATTTGACAAAGGGCTATTCTGATTGCAGTCATTTTAAACACAAAATAAAAAAAAGAAGTATGAAAAATTCATACTTATGCAATATCTGCAGAATTTATCATGGAGTTGATATCAGAAGTTGTAATAGAGTTGATTGATTCTCCATTTATTTTAAACACATATAATTTTCCATCACTAAACATTGAAACGTATCTGGTGTAATCTCCATCAGCATTTTCTAAAATGATGTTTGATCCGTTTCTTCCGTCTAATTTTACAGTTTCAACAAGTTCAACATATGAACCGTTTTGTTGTGCATATTCGATTCTTTGTTGATTTATTTGTTTTAGGGATGTAGAATCACTAGTGATATTATAAAATTCTATGAGTGTCTTATTGTCATCCATGAAAAATTTAGCTCCGCTATGATCAGGATCGTTTCCGCTTACATTTTTCCAATTTTCAGGATATTTAAATGAAAAATCACTTTGTTTATATTCATTTAAACCGCTAACTTGAATTGGGGATGATTTATCATTTGACCCTGTAAGAACGATTCCGAGTATTACAATTAATGTTATGAGAAGTATCGCTCCAATAAGAAGTCTGTTCTTTTTGAGAATATCAATTGTACTTTCATTAGATGAAGTCTTTCTTACAATTGGCTCTTTTTTGAATATAGTTTCTTCTTTAGGGGCTGCAACTTTTGGTTTTGGAAATTTAAATCCACAATTTCCACAAACAGGAGCTCCATCATAACTAGGATTTCCACATTCAGGACATTTTTTCACAGCTTAACCTCCATTAAGTTTACATTTCGTATATTTATAATAATGTTTTTATTATTATAAAAAGATATTTATAATTAAGTGATATCATGGATAGTGAAGAAATAATTAGAATTGATGATATAAATTATGCAATTTATAAAATTGGAAACTGGAAAAATAACTATGAAATCAATCAGGTCGGCATGTCAAGTGAGATTCCAGTTACAAAAAATACTGTATATCATGTTAAATTATCTATGGAAGAAATCAGGAGATCAGAATTTGTTTTGTCTGATAAAAAGGTAAATGGTTTTGTAGCTATTGCAACACATTTGAATCCTAAAGTTCATGAAATGGAAGTCGATGACATCATCGCCCTTGAACAGGAGGAATATGATAATATAATTGGAGAATTGGACAGTTTGGAATTGTTGAATGATGATGAAAGCATTCCTCTTGAAACTGAAGATTACCTTATCTACAAGCTTGAAAAGGATTGCCATGTAACCAAATCAACACCTGCAAATCAATTCACCATCGATTATTACAACAACGAAATTCAAAAAATTGAAGATGCATTGGACTAAAATGCATCCAATGTCACTTTTTTATCTCTTTTTAGCTCGCGAGGAGGTTCAACGGATACAAATTCAATGCCTTCCTCTTCGATTAATTCCAGAGCATCATCCATTATTGATGGAGCAACAAGAAGTCCTCTGATTTTGGTTTTGTTGGCATTGCATTCCCTTAAATAATCATTATCCGTATTCTCCATATCTTGAATATATCTTCTAAGCTGTTTTACAGCAGTCACACCAGCCTTACGGGCCTTAAGCTCCAAAATCATCAGGTTATTGTCCTTGTCTTTTCCTAAAATATCGATGAATCCATGCTCTACGCTGTATTCTCTGGCAGTTGGTGTAAAGCCTTCTTCAATCATATGGGGCTTTTCCATTATCATATCGCTCATGTCTTTTTCATATCCTGCCTGTTCCAGCTCTTCAAAGTCTTCAATGTTGGCGTAATTGATGAATTGGATTTTTCTTATTTCCGCTGTCAATAATTCCTTAGGGGTTCTTCTGTGGCTTTCTAAAAACAGATTTCCATTTTTTATATAGCTTCTTGTTTTTGATTTTGGTGGCTGCCAGTTAACGGGTTCGACCTTTTTTTCCTGATGAATCAGGAATGCTCCGTCTGGCTTTATCATGATTATGCGTTCTCCCCAGTTGAGTTGGCTTAACGCCCTTCCCTCATAATTGACTTTACAGCATGCAAAAATCAGTATTGTCGCCCTTTTTCGCAAAGCTTCTTGAATCAAATCATATGCATCTTCGCAAGTGGGGTTTTCTAAAATTTTATATTTCATCACAATAACATTGTTTAGTTTAATTTAAATATTTTGTTTTTTATAGAATAATTTGAAAAATATCAAATCTGCGGAGGAATTGAAATTTGCGATGATGAATTTTTTGAAGATAAAAAGGAGTATTTTACTTTAGATTCATTCGAATTTGCCAACGGAAAAGTTCTAAATGATGTGAAAGTGGAATATATGACATTTGGAACTCCAAAATATGATGATAATGGAGTCATAAATAATGCGATTGTATATTGTCATGGGTCTTTGGGAAATTTTTCATCGGTAAAGAAGATTTTCCCGTTAACAGGAGAGGGTGATGCATTTGATGAGGAAAAATATTTTTTCATATCAATATCTGCATTGGGATCTCCTGGTTCATGCAGTCCATCCAGCACAGATTTGAAAAACAAATTCCCGAAATATTCCATTATTGATGTTGTCAATTTCCAAAAGCAATTTTTAGCTGAAAAATTTAATATAACTCATATCTTGGGATTAATAGGCAATTCAATGGGAGGATTCGTTGGATTGACACAGGCAATTGAGTATCCTGATTTTGCCGATTTCATCATTTGTGGCGTAAGCACCTACAAGGTTGCAGGCCATGATTTCATTCTTTCAAAGTTTGTAAATGAAGTCATAGAGTCTGATCCTGATTATAATAAGGGTGAATTGACTTACTCCTTAATAAGGACATTGAGGCTGGCCAATCTGGCTGAATTCAATTTTGGATTGTCTAAAGAATCATTACGTGAAATGTCCAATGATGAATTGAGTGTGGAATTTGAAAACTTTGGAAACGAAAGCTTGGATATTGATATCTATGATTTGAAGTATTGCAATGAATCCTGCATGAATTATGATGTCGAGTGTGATTTGAATAAAATCAAATCTAAAGTGCTGATTATCGCATGCAAGCAGGACCCGCATTTTCCACCGGAATTGGATGCAATTCCTATGTCTAAAATGATTAATGATTCAGAACTAATCATAATGGATTCTGATTTGGGGCATCTGTGCTTTAATGAGCTTGAAGCAATATCCGATGAACTAGCCAGATTCATGTCAAATTTCGGTGATTAGATGATTGTCAAAATTGTTGATTATGATGATGAGAAATGTCGCGTGACTTATGATGTTTCAGATTTGTCCACTTTGCATCTGGATTATCTTCATGATAACTTGCCTGAGGAAAATTACATTGAAAATGGTTCACTAAGAATTGTCATGTATTTTACACGTGAGTTGTATCCATTTCAAAGCGACATGGCGAAGTTAAGATTAGATGATTTCATTGCCCGTGAGGAAATAGAGATGTGGGCATTTTTAACGGAGTTTGTTCAAGAATGTAATGAATAAATTCCCTTTTTTAATGATTTTCTTGTTAATTTGTATAAATTTTAAATAGTTGTTAAATAAATTATTAAGTAGTAATCGTTGGTTGTGATATCATCGACAATTTTAATAGAAAGCACGGCAATCATGTAATGGATTCCTTTGAATTTGAGTCAGGAAGGGTTCTCGAGAATGTGAATGTGGAATATTCAGTCAGTGGTATTCCTAAATATGACGATGACGGAAACATGGTCAATGTTGTCATATACTGTCCAACTCTTAGGGGGGACTATTCTATCCTGCCGAAATATCATGATTTTATTAGTAATGATTCATTTGATAAGAATGAGTTTTTTTTCATTAATATTATTTCACTTGGGGCTCCTGAATCCTGTTCTCCATCATCAACAGGTTTAAAATATAGTTTTCCGCAATATACCTTTAAGGACAGAGTCAATTTCAAAAAACAGTTTTTAGCTGAAAAATTCAATATAGAAACTGTTTATGGTTTGGTTGGTGAAGGACTTGGAGGTTTTGAAGTTTTAACATGGGCCTGTGAATATCCTGATGATATGGAATTCCTTATAATTTTGAATACTACTTTCAAAACTTCCGGGTATCGTTATGTGCTTCTTAAGTGTGCTGAAAGTATCATAGACTCAACCGATGATTTTTATTCAGATGTGTACAGCACTTCGTTATCTCGGGCGGTTGTTGCAATTACCCAATTAATGTTTGTAACTTATTTGTCTAGAGATGTCTTTGAAAAGTTAAATAACGATGAAATCGATGTTTTGATTGATGATTATGTCGATGAAGGATTATTCATGGATATCTATGATTTCAAATCACGTAATGACTGTATTTCACAGTATGGTGTTGGAGATAAATTAGGTAATATTAAAGCAAAATCATTAATTTTGGGCATTGACGGTTATTTGAATTTTAATCTTAAAGAATATGAACAGATGAAGGATTCAATTGAAAATTCAAAAATGAGCATTTTCAAATATAACAAGAATTATTATGAATCTCCGGATTATAATGATATGGGAATAGAAATAACTTCATTTTTAAAACAACTTAAATAAAAAAGAAGCTAGTTGAAAAAACTAGCTATTTTGACACATCAAGCATGTGCTGCACTGCTTTTCTTGATTTTTCAGCAACATCAGTTGGCAATGTAATTTCAGGAGCTTCTTTAACGAGAGCATCCTTTACTTTTTCTAATGTGTGAAGTTTCATGGTTTTGCAGATAGCTCCTTCAAGCAAGGGGTATAATTTTTTACCAGGAACTTCAGAATTGATTCTTGTAATCATGTCGATTTCAGTTCCGATTACAAATTCTTCCTTGTCGCTTTCAGCGATGTATCTTAACATTCCTCCGGTGGACATCACTTTGTCACATGCTTCCTGAACCTTGATGTCACATTCTGGATGGCAGATGATTTCTGCATTAGGATATTCATTTCTTTTGAGTTCGACATCTTCCACATGGAATAGTCTGTGAACGTAACAGTGTCCGTCTTTAGGAACTGGGATTATTTCCTTATCCAATTTTGCAGCAACGTGGGTTCCAAGGTTTTTATCAGGTCCGAATAGTATTTTATCCTGTTCCAGACTTTCGGCAACTTTAACTGCATTGGCTGAAGTACACAAAGTATCTGCATGTTGTTTGGCTTCAGCAATACTGTTCACATAAAGGATAACGCCGGCATCAGGATGTTCCTCTTTTGCTTTCAATAGTTCCTCTTCAGGCAGCATATGGGCCATTGGACATTCAGCTTCCAAATCTGGAATCACAATTTTTTTGTCAGGATTTAAAATGTGTGCAGTTTCTGCCATAAAATCCACGCCACAAAAGATAACCAGATCTTTATCTTCGATTTCAGAAGCTTTAATGCATAATTCCAATGAATCGCCAAGAAAATCTGCAATTTCCTGAATTTCTTTTGGCTGATAGTTGTGTGCAAGAATTATTGCATTTTTTTCATCTTTCAATTTCAAAATTTCTTCTTGAAGAGAACTATTCATTTTTATTCACCCATTTGCATATATTTTCTAATCTCATTAGTAATAATTAATTTATAGTCATCTTTACTATTAAAGTCTTTTATCCAAAATGATACTTTCAGCTGTGTTTCCTCGAAGGTTATTCCCTTTGAATAAACGTTAGGTTTCGGATTGTCGAGTATCCCGTCATAGCTTTCCATTTTCGGAACAATGTATTTCTTGAATTCTTCAATATCTATGTTTAGTGGAACTCCTGTGGATATGTCCACCCTATATTTTTCAGGCATTTTAAACTGCAGATAAGGATTATTTGTCAAAGTAGAGTTAGGTATGATGTCCCTTACTCCGTTATCATCGACAATGATTGTTGTTCTAAGCGTGATTCTTTCAACAATGCCCTTTTTATTGTTGATTTCTATCGTATCTCCCACTTGTATACTTTTTCCGAGGATTAAAATAATTCCTGAGAACAAATTTGAGATTATGTCCTTTGCAGCAAAACTCAATGCGATACCTGCAATCCCCAAACTCAATAATGTTCCTGCAAGATTTATTCCGAAGAACTGCAAAATTGTCATCAATGCAATAAAATAAATTATATAATTGATTATGTCCCTTATCAGAAAAATTGCCGCCTTATTGTTGTGAAAACTGTCCATTTTGTTCATTATGTATGCAACCAATCTTGTAATTATTGATGTGATGATAATGACAATTAATATGTAAACAAGCAGCATTGTCGGATCATCGATTGTTGGAATGTTCATAATATCATCTAAATGTCTATTTTCATAAAGTCTTTTGCCAATTTGGTATTCTCAAATATCTCTTTTGCTTCTTTCAATAGTCTATCAGTCTGAGTATATCTTGTACTGAAGTGTGTCAATATCAATTCTTTTGAATTTGAATCTTTAGCTATTTTTGCAGCATCTGCTGAGGTTGAATGGAAATTCTCCACAGCCTTGTCTGCATCTTCACTCATGTATGTTGATTCATGGATGAGTATTGTGGAGTCTTTTGCAAAGTCCACCATTTCGCTGCAGGGAGTCGTATCTCCGGAGTATGTGATTTTGTTTCCTTTTCTTGGAGGTCCTAAAACCTGCTCCGGCTTAATGATTTTTCCGTCAATTTCCACTTCTTCACCATTGTGCAGGCGTCCAAAGTCAGGGCCAACCGGCACACCGAGTTCAATTGCTTTTTCACGATTGAATCTTGGCTTTTTCAGTTCCTCAACGGAATATGCCAGACAAGGAACATTGTGATTTACATGTTGCGATTTTATGATGTAGTCTTCATCACTTTCGATAGTCTGTGAACCGATTTCGATAAATTCAATTGGAAACTCGATTTTTGAATATCCCAATTTGAACAGCGAATCCTTTAAGTCATATAATCCTTTAGGACCGTATATGGTTAGTTTCTTTTCTCTTTCTCTGAAATTCATGGATTGCAGCAATCCGGGAAGGCCTAAAATATGATCCCCATGATAATGGCTTAGGAATATCTTTGATATTTTCATAGGACTTACTTTTGCAAAAATCAACTGTCTTTGTGTCCCTTCACCGCAGTCAAACAGCATGGTTTCTCCAAATGCCTTTAAAATAATTGCAGGATGATTCCTGGTATATGAATGCACTGCTGATGAGGTTCCTAAAAATATTATTTCCATGTAATCACTTATTTTATATTATAAAACTTTTATATATTAATATTAATTATTGACTTTGGTGATTTTTTGGATAGAATTATTGAATATATGCTTGAAGAAGACGAAGGATTTGGTGATATTACCTCACAAGCTGTTGTTGAAGAGGCAAAAGAGGTTAATGCATATATTATTTCAAAGGATGAAGGTATTTTAGCAGGAATGAATATTGTTCGTGAGATTTTTGAGGAATATGGCGTCAAGGTCACATTCTGGTTAAATGACGGTTGCGAAATTTCCAAAAACGATTTGTTGATGTCTGTAAAGGGAGATGCCAGAACTATACTGCTTCTTGAAAGGACTGTGCTTAATTTATCCATGAGGATGAGTGGTGTGGCCAGTGCGGCCAGTCATTATGTCAATTTGGTTAAAGGTTATGACGTTAGGATCGCGGGAACACGCAAAACATCCCCTGCAATAGCCAAATTTGATAAGTATGCGCTGAAAGTAGGTGGGGCCGACACTCACCGTTTCAGTTTGGATGACATGGTTCTGATTAAGGACAATCATATTGCAGTTTGCGGAACTCCGTTGGATGCCCTTTTAAAAGCAAAGGAAAACACCAGCTTTTCTAAAAAAATAGAAATCGAAGTCGAAACATTAAATGACGCGATTGAATGCGTTAAAAATAAAGCTGATATAGTAATGCTTGACAACATGTCTGGTGAGGAAGTAAAAGATGTCATTGATGAACTGGAAAGGATAGGCATTCGCCAAAATTCATTAATTGAAGTGTCCGGAGGCATAACTGAAGAAAACATTCTTGATTATGTCGAATATGGTGTGGACATCATATCAATTGGTGCCCTGACTCATTCATCAAGAAGCCTTAACTTTAGTTTGAGAATGGAGTAGGCTATAACCTTAAGGATAGCTTTTCCTTTAATTCTTCATTGCTCATTTCGGTGATGAAAGTTTCATCGCTGCTGATGGCCTTATTTGCCAGATCTATTTTGCTTTTGCTCATTTCGTCAATCACTTCTTCGAGAGTTCCCTTTGTGATGAACCTGTAGACCATAACATCGCTTTTTTGACCTATACGGTGCACACGGTCGGTAGCCTGGTTTTCTATAGCAGGATTCCACCATAAGTCATAATGAATAACGTTCTGTGCGGCTGTAAGGTTCAGTCCAACACCGCCGGTTTTAAGAGTTGCCACTAAAATTTTACTGTCCTTGTTTTCCTGGAAATTTTCAATCACTTCATTTCTTTTTTGTTGTGTTAGAGAACCATGCAAGAACAGGACATCTGTCTTTAGCTTTTCAGAAACCAATTTCTGTATGATTTTGCCCATTTGGGCGTATTGTGTGAATATTATGACCTTTTCGTCAACATCCAAAATATTTTCCAGAATAGTAATTAGAAGCTCCATCTTTCCGGACTCTGAAATTTTAGGATTGTCTGAACGCAGATATTGGGCGGGATGATTGCAGGCCTGCTTCAGACCAGTTATGATATTTAAGATGATTCCTCTTCTCTCAATACCTGTCTTTCCTTCCAACTCTTCAAAGATTCCGTCCATTATTGCATTGTATAGGAGAATCTGTTTTTTTGTCAGTGAGCAATAGATGTCATTGACAATCTTGTCAGGAAGCTCGTCCTTGATGTTGTCATCGGTTTTCAGGCGCCTCAAGACAAAAGGCTTTGTTATTGTTTTGAACTTGTCTAAAGTTTTTGTTTCCTCCAGCCGTTCAATTCGCATAACGTAATTCGCCTTGAAATTGTCAAGCGTTGAGAGGTATCCTTTGTTTACAAAATTGAATATGGACCAGTAATCGGTTAGTTTGTTTTCGATTGGGGTTCCTGTAAGTGCGATTTTGTTGTATGCCGGCACTCCCTTGATTGCTTTAGTTTGTTGGGTGTTCGGGTTTTTAATGTTCTGTGCCTCATCAATAACGCATATGAACCACTTCTTACCTGCAAACATGTCTAAATCAAGCCTTATTACTCCATAAGAAGTCAGCATGATGTCATAGTCCTCAAAAGGGAAAGTTCTGTTGGATCCATGATAAATGTAATAGCTTAATGATGGAGTGAACTTTTTTATTTCATTTTCCCAATTGGATATTAAAGTAGGAGGAACGATTATCAGTGACGGTTCGGTATCCAGGGGATTCAATTCCTTGAAATGAAGAATCGCCGTTAAGATTTGGACGGTTTTTCCAAGACCCATGTCATCTGCCAATATGCATCCGAAATTATATTTTATGTTTTGAACCAACCAGGAATAGCCTATCTTTTGATATGGCCTAAGCTCTCCAGTAAATGATTTTGGAGTTTCATAGGCTTTTGTTTCGCTGACCATTCTTTTAAATTTCTTAAAGGCCACAGGGTCTTTTAACTGATTCTTTATTAATTTTTCAGATTCTTTGTCCATGTTTTTTGTTCCCAGTATCTTATGTCGTTAATATGATTTTAAAAATATTTAATGTTTTATCTATCCTTGTTTTTACAATATCTAAGAACCTATTTGCGTCTTTTTTTAACTGCAGGAAGCTCATCATACATTGCTTCCACCAATTCCTTTAGAAATTCCTTGTTTTCGATATCATCAACAAGAATCATTTCCTTCGCACCTTCATAGGGCAATTCCATATCTGCATCGGGCATCATTGCCTTTGCTGATTTTACGGGCTTTACCAGGAAGCGGTCATCGTAAATTCCTCCGATGATTTTGCCTCGATAGTATATTATGTATTCTCCCATCATTGCGCGATGTGTTATGTCTTCCAGTTCTGATAGCTGCTCCAGTATGTATTCCAGATACTCTTTGCTCGATGTCATGTTTAATCCCCTAATTATTCCAGAAAATGCATTTGATGTTTCTTGATGTTCATTATTTCCTTCATTGATTTAATATTTAATGATTTGTCAATGCTTTAAATATATCTCTTTAAATGTTCATTTTAATCATGTAATTTTCAATCATCGGAAAACAAATTTCCATTTATTTTCCATAAAAACTCCATTTTTGTTAAAAAACAAAGTTTAATAATATAGTAAAATAAAATATATAAAAGATAGAAAATAATTTTATTTTTTTATGATGGTGATTTAATGGTAAAAATAGCTAAGTTGGCTTTAGAAGATGGAACTGTTTTAAAAGGCGAAGCTTTTGGTTATGAGACCACTAAATTGGGAGAACTTGTTTTTTCCACAGGTATGGGTGGTTATACCGAATCTTTGACTGATCCGTCTTTTAGAGGAGAAATTTTAATGTCCACTTATCCTTTGGAAGGAAATCACGGGGTAAGTGAGAAGTGGTATCAATCAGATAAAATCCAAGTTGAAGGTTTTGTTTGCCGTGAAGTCTGTCGAGAAGTTTCCAATTTCGGACCGCAAAAGACTTTGGACGAATTTTTAAAGGAATTCGAAACTCCTGGAATAAGCGGTATTGATACTCGTGATTTAACTCTTAAGATTCGTGAAAGAGGTTCTCTTAAAGCAGCGATTACAACTGAAGATATTGCTGATTATAAATTGCTTGAAATGGCTCGTTCACAGCCAAGCATTGAAGATAGGGATGTTGTGCCTCTAGTTTCCACAAAAGAAATTAAAGTGTTCAATGAAGACGCAGACAAAAAAGTTGCTTTAATTGATTGTGGAGTTAAAAAGAATATTATCAACTCATTTTTGGAAAGGGATATTGGTGTAATTTTATTCCCTTATGATACTGATTATAAAACTGTTTTAGATTATTCCCCAAGCGGATTGATGATTACTTCAGGACCTGGAAATCCTGATAGGGTGTCAGAGACTATTGAAACCATGAAGAAGTTATCAAACAGATTGCCGATTTTCGGAATCTGCATGGGACAACAGTTAATTGCAAAATCCTTTGGGGCAAGGTCTTATAAAATGAAATTTGGACACAGGGGAGAAAATCAACCTGTAAAAGATTTAAACACTGGTAAAGTATTCATAACTTCCCAAAACCATGGATTTACCATTGATAAGGAATCTTTAAAAGAAACAGACTTAGTTTTAACTCAAGTCAACTTAAATGATGGAACTCCTGAAGGTATTTCACATAAGGAATTACCGCTACATTGTATACAGTACCACCCTGAAGCGGGACCGGGTCCAAACGATACAAGAAGCATTTTTGATGAATTTAACCAAATGATGGATGATTATTAAAAAATTGATGAGGATTACATATGCCAGTTGATAAAGATATTAAAAAAGTATTAATTATTGGTTCTGGGCCGATTCAAATTGGACAGGCTGCAGAATTCGATTATTCAGGTTCACAAGCATGTAAATCACTAAGAGAAGAGGGTATTGAAACAGTTCTTGTTAACAGTAATCCAGCTACTATTCAAACAGACCTTGGAATGGCAGACACTGTTTATACCGAACCATTAACTCCGGAAGTAGTTGCAAAAATCATAAAAGAAGAAAATATTGATGCTATTTTACCAACAATGGGTGGACAAACCGGATTAAACATTGCAACAGGTCTTGGAGATTTAGGTTTGCTTGAAGGAATTAAGGTTTTAGGATCTGACGTTCAAACCATTAAGGATGTTGAAGACCGTGATTTATTTGCCAATCTTATGGAAGAAATCGGTGAGAAAATTCCAAAATGTCATGCTGTTGAAAGTGTGGATGGCGCACTTGAAGCCGTAAAGGACATAGGATATCCTGTTATCGTAAGACCTGCTTTCACTTTAGGTGGAACCGGTGGTGGAATTGCCCATAATGAAGAAGAATTAATTGAAATAGCCAATCATGGATTGGATATGAGTTTCATCAATCAGGTTCTCATCGACGAATCAGTTCTCGGATGGAAAGAAATAGAATTTGAAGTTATGAGAGATAAGGAAGACACATGTATCATTGTCTGTACCATGGAAAATATTGACCCTATGGGTATTCACACAGGGGACAGTGTTGTAGTTGCCCCTATTCAAAACTTATGCGATGAAACCATTCAAAAGATGCGTGACGCATCAATTAAGATTATCAGAGCATTAGGAATTCGCGGAGGATGTAATATTCAGTTTGCACTCAATCCGGAAACCGATGAATATAAGGTAATTGAGGTAAACCCTCGTGTATCAAGAAGTAGTGCTCTCGCATCCAAGGCAACAGGTTATCCGATTGCTAAAATCTCATCAAAAGTGGCTTTAGGATTAACCTTGGATGAAATCAAAAATGACATTACCAAAGAAACTCCAGCTTCATTTGAGCCGGCTATCGATTATGTTGTAATTAAAATCCCAAGATGGCCATTCGACAAATTCAAAGGAATCAGCCGTCAAGTAGGGGTTCAAATGAAAGCAACAGGTGAAGTGATGGCTATTGGAAGAACCTTTGAAGAGGCATTCCAAAAAGCATTAAGGTCACTTGACATGGGCTTTGACGGATTTGAATATGTTGAATACACAGAAGAAGATTTAGCCAATCCTACTGATTTAATTTACTTCCAGATCTATTCAGCAATCAAGGATGGAATGGACATAGATAAAATCCGCGAATTGACCAAAATTGACAATTTCTTCTTAAACAAAATCAGAAACATTGTAAACTTTGAAAACGATGTTACTGCTGAAAAATTAGATGATGAAGCATATTTAAGAAAAGCAAAACAGTTAGGATGCTCCAATAAAAGATTGGCCAAATTATCCGGCCAGACTGAAGAGTATATTAGAAACTTGCTTTCCAGATACAATATCAAGCAATCCTATAAGATGGTAGATACTTGTGCTGCAGAGTTTGAAGCTAAAACACCTTATTACTACAGCAGCTATGATGTAGGAAACGAGCTCACTTCAACTGCAAGGAAAAAAGTTGTCATTCTAGGTGCGGGACCTATCAGAATAGGTCAGGGTATTGAATTCGATTACTGTTGTGTACATTCATCTCTTGCTTTGAAAGAAGATGGAATCGAAACCATTTTAATCAACAACAATCCTGAAACCGTAAGTACAGATTATGATATTTCTGATAAGCTGTTCTTCGAACCGCTCACTTTTGAAGACGTTATGGGTGTAATAGATCAAGAAAAGCCTGACGGTGTAATTGTTCAGTTCGGTGGTCAAACTTCCATTAACCTGGCAGTTCCGCTGGCAAATGCAGGAGTTAAGATTTTAGGAACTCCATATGAAAGCATTGACAGAGTTGAAGACAGGGAATTGTTTGCAGAACTTCTAGAAAAATTGCATATCCATCAAGCACCTTATGGTACCGCTAATTCATTTGAGGAAGCTAAAGAGATTGCAGAAAAAATCACTTTCCCAGTATTGGTACGTCCTTCCTATGTAATCGGTGGAAGGGCTATGGAAATAGTTTATGATACCAATGAGCTTGAAGAATATATGAAAGAGGCCGTAAAAGTGTCACCGGATCATCCTATTTTAGTGGACAAATTCCTGGAAGACGCTATTGAATTAGACGTAGATATCCTATGTGATGGTGAAGACGTATTCATTGCAGGAATCATGGAGCACATCGAAGAGGCAGGTGTCCACTCCGGAGATTCTGCATGCGTAATACCTCCTCAAACTATTCCTGCACATATATTGGATACTATCCGTGAAAATTCCACAAAATTGGCTTTAGAACTTGATGTAAAAGGTTTAATGAACATCCAATATGCAGTTAAACTTGATGAAGAGATGGTTTACATTATTGAAGCAAACCCTCGTGCAAGTAGAACTGTTCCGTTTGTAAGTAAAGCTATTGGTGTTCCATTGGCAAAAGTCGCAACATGGATTATGGATGGAGCTAAACTAAAAGACTTCGGATTGACCAAAGAGATTAAAATAGACCACGTGGCTGTAAAAGAATCCGTATTCCCATTCTTGAAATTGCCTGAATCAGACACTGTTTTAGGTCCGGAAATGAAATCTACTGGTGAAAGTATCGGTATAGATGAAAACTTCGGAATGGCATTTTACAAATCCCAGCTTTCAGCAGGCATGGAATTGCCTAAAGAAGGTAAGATATTTATCAGTGTTAAAGAACAGGATAAAAAGAAAATCAGACCTATTGCTGAAAAAGCAGCCAATTTAGGATTTAAGATTATGGCTACTGATGGTACAGGTATGGCTACCGGCCTGGATGATGTTGAAATAGTCTTGAAGGTATCCCAAGGTTCACCAAACATCAGGGATGCAATCCTAAACAAGGAAGTTGATTTAATCATTAACACTTCTGAAGGTAAACAATCTGCAAAAGACGGTTATATCATCAGACGTTTAGCTATTGAACTTGGTATTCCGTATGTTACCACATTGGCAGGTGCAAGAGCAGCTTTAAACGCAATTGCAGCTGTACAAAATAGTGAAATAAATGTTAAATCATTAAATGATTATGTTGATGGAGATTAATTTCTCTATCCTTTTTTTAATTATTGTATAGGTATTTTTTAATATTGATACCGCATGAAGGACATTCTGTCGCACCGATTTCCAATCTATTTTTACACTTAGGACAATAGTTCAATTGAACCTTATACTCTTTTTGCGGATCAATTTTGATGTTGACTTCAACTGTTTCTGTAACGTTTCTTTTAAGAATACGTTCGTCCCAGTCATTGTCCATCAGCAGTTTCTTATAATAGAACGCTTCGGTCATTGTCTCATAGTAACCGATGATTTTTTCCCCTTTTTGAATATAGAAACTGCGGAGCTTATGGTCAAAAAGAATTTCACCTTCCCTTTCCTCCTTGTTGACCTTAATTCCTTTGATTCTTCCTTTCGGTCTTTTTTCGGGAAACGGAGGCAATTCCATATTCTCGTATCTGTTCTCCAAATCACATTCTACAAGCAAATCATAATCAAAATTACAGAAAAATAGCGCATCTCTTTCATATAAAGCATCAGATAACTTCCTAAACTCACCGTAATCTTTATTGTTGTGTTTAACTCTGTAAACATCACCTGTTTTCACAATATTTCTGTAAAAATATCGAATTTCTTGAGAGTTAATGGAAATCATCCCCTTAAAAAAGATGATATTGTCATGATTGTTCTCAATCCATAGCCAACAATATCAATTTTAATATTAATATTTTCAATTTAATATAGTTATTTAATACAAAAATTTATTAATAAAAAAAATTAGATTTTCCTTTAATGTTTACTATAACTAATGGAATCATTTTAAAAGGCCATGATTTAACCTTAAAAAAAGAAAATATCGTCGTTGATGAAGGCAAAATTGTTGAAATCGGAAAAGAATCTGCAGAAGGCAAAATCATAGATGTCGATGGAGCAGTCGTTTGCCCTTCATTTATCAATGGCCACACCCATATTGGGGATTCGATTATTAAGGATGAAGGTTATTCATTGTCATTAAGTGAAATGGTCAAGCCTCCTAACGGCGTTAAGCACAAAGCATTAGCCGATGCCGACGATGAGGAACTGATTTCAGCCATGAAATCCACAATGTGGGAAATGGTTGAAGGAGGAACAACACATTTCATAGATTATCGTGAAGGAGGAATCCGCGGCGTCGAACTTTTAAGGGAGGCCGCAGAGGATATTCCAATCAAAGCGGTCATATTAGGTCGTGACGATAGCTTCTATGGTGATGATCCCGATTTAAAAGGGGTCAAGATTGCTTGCCGCAAACTTTTGAAAATAGCCGACGGAATTGCTCCTAGCGGATTTGGAGAAATAACCGATGAAGTGGCTGAAATAATAGTTAATGAATGCAATAAGGCCGGAAAAATTTCATCCATTCATGTGGCGGAATCAAAATCAAATCAGGCAGAATCTCTAAGTAGATTCAATAAAACAGAAATCGCCCGCGGTGTCGAATCAAAATTCAGTCAACTGGTTCATTTGACCAATGCGAAAAATGATGATTTGGAAATGGTGGCCCAATCAGATTCCAATGTTGTCGTTTGTCCTCGTGCCAATGCCACATTGAATGTCGGTGTGCCTCAGCTGAACAAAATGCTGGATTTGGGAATCAAACCATTACTTGGAAGCGATAATGTAATGCTTAACAGCCCAAATATGTTTCGAGAGTTAGAGTTCACATTAAAAATCATGTCTGTTTGTCATAAAAGCTATTTAAACCCAAAAGAGCTATTGAAAATGGCTACAACAAACATTTGTAACACTCAAATAAATGACATAATAGAAAAATCAGTGATTGATGTTGGCAATCCTGCAGAGTTCATTGTGTCAAATTCTTTTTCTATTGATCCATATTTAAATATGATAAATAGGTGTGAATCGAAAAATATATTATATGCCATTAATAAAAAAATTAATGTATAATATCATAGATGCAAAAAATCTATATATTATAGGGGATGTTATTAATGTATAAAAAGATATTAGTCCCTACTGATGGGTCAGAATTCGCAAAAAAGGCACAAAAACAGGCATTATTTTTAGCGAAAGTCAGTGGAGCTGAAATAATCGCTGTAAGTGTCACAGAAAATAATTTTGTCCAAGGACTTCCATTGAACGATGAAGTATTTCAGTTAAATCAGATTTTGAATGAAAGATCTGTGGAAAACCTTAAGGAATTCGATAAATTAAATGAAGATAGCATAAAAATATCTCATGTAATTAGGGAAGGTTCTCCTGCAAGAGTGATTTTAGAAGTGGCAAAGGATGAAAATGTTGATTTAATAGTTATGGGAAGTTCCGGAAAGTCTGGCTTTGATAGATTTATTATGGGTAGTGTTGCAGACAAAGTCGTAAACTCTGCAAAATGTGCTGTACTTGTAGTACATTAATTTTCTACCAATTCATGATTATATAGGTGTTTTTAATGTTAGTCAAAAGAACCATGTCTAAAAATGTTGTAAGTGTTTCCGTTCCAGGTAACAGGGAAAAAGTTTTAGACTTAATGAGAAAAGAAAATAAAGCAGTACTTCCAGTAGTTAAAGAAGACACTAATATATTAGTTGGAGTCATTACTCGTTCAGATTTAATTAATAATCCTGATGAAGAGCAAATCGCAATGTTAATGACTAGGGAATTAGTTACTGTAAGTCCGGATGAAGATGTTACTGAAGCTGCTCGTTTAATGATTGATAACGATGTTAGAAGAGTTCCAGTCACTAATGAAGATGGCGAATTGGTTGGAATCATCACATCTTTTGATTTAGTATCCAAAGCATTAACCAAAATTGATGTTGACGATGCTGTTGAAAATTATATGATTACTACTGTTCCGACAACATGGGAAAAAGCTCCTTTGAATGTTGCTTTTGAAACCATGAATCAATTTGGTCTAAAATCAGTACTCGCTTTAGATGACGATGCAAAATTATCAGGAATTTTAACCGAAACAGATTTCATTTCAGAAATTGAAATTATCTCAGAAAGAAGTGAACACAGTTCCACTGTAGGTACTGAAGGGGATAAATGGTCATGGGATAGTACTTCCGTATTATACATTGAGAAAAACCACTTAAAATTCACAGACAAAGTCGTTGCTGATGTTGCAGTGGGCAATGTGGAAGTTGCTAACTCAAAAACTAAAGTTTCCGACTGTGCTAAAAAAATGAAATCATTGAATATTGAACAAATTCCAGTCATCGGCGTTGAAGGCGATTTAGTCGGACTCGTAAGAGCTAGTGATTTAATTAAAGCATTAGTTGAATAATTGTGATACGATGGCTGTTAGTCCAGTTCTAGTAGTTAAGATGGTTAAAAATAGTGCTGTTCAAGTTCGTGCAAGATTATATGACGATTTTGCCGAACACAACATTGTTTTAAACTCTGTTATTAATTATTGGTGGGCTAATAATTTACCACCTGCCGTAAAATTTTTAGAGCTTTTTGACTCAGCTATCAAAAGAACAATTAATGAAGTAATGCCTCATAAGGTCTTAAACCTCAAATATCAGGTCGAGGCTAATGAAAATTTGGAGGATGCCTCTGAAATAAGCATCGATTTGATTTCTGTTTCTGCCGATGGAGTCAGTTTCAAAATCGAGGAAGGTTCAATTTCTCTTGCAGGACTCAGGAAGGTCGAAGATGACTTCGAAGCCAAGATGTTTTCAGCAACTTTCGATCATGTTATTGAAACTCCAGACATTGTTCTAAAAAAGTATAAAGAGATGAAAAGTTAACTGCCAGATATGCTCTATTTTTTTAAGTGATAATTCCATAACTATTTTTTGATTGTCATTTCTTTTTCTTTTGAAGTTTAATGTAAAATTAATTTGGCATAAAATGGAGCATTTTCAAGGAATTGCTTGAAGCAGTCATTATCGTCAATTTACAATAAATTTCATGCGACTTTTTCAGATACTTGATGTTTTAATCAATCGAAGATTTGTTTAAATCCAACATCTTAATATTCTGATAGGATTGTCCACTGCATGTATATAAATTTTTAAAAAGAGATATTTTTGACCAATTTTGAAGTCTGAATTGGTCATAATGTAATTTCTGCAATGTGTTGGATCAATAGTTTTGCATCCTCTTTTTTGATGTCGTCAGATTCGCGAATGAAATTAATGAGATTTCCCTTTTCATCATCATTCAGACTGGACTTAGCCAATGTCTGGGCATAATTTCTTTTTGGATAGTATGTTTCCTTTGCGATTTTTATTAGCTCATCCTTTTGAGCCGGTGTGATTATATTTTCATCAGCCGCATTGGAAAAAACATAGTCCATGTTAATCAGCGGTTCGGAGAGGGCTTCCAAAGTTTGTGAATCAAGCATTACTGCAACATCATCATCTGAAACAACTTTTCCTGAAGCATATTGCTCATAGACATAACCAATACCATGCATTCCTAAGCTGTCAAGTTCTGAAGCCCTTAAAGCACCCATGCTTGACGCCCCATAAACTTCAACACCCTTTTTCATAACATCCAGTATTTCTCTGTGTCCCACTGCGGAATTCTGGTGAAAAATTCCGTCAATTATTCCAATGATGTCGGGATTTTCTTTTAATGCTTGCTTAAGGTCTCCCCTTTGTATAGGTTTTTTGTAGATAACCTCCACTTCGTCATGAGAGTCCAATATCTCTTTTGCTTCATCAAATGGAAGTGATAATCCTGTATAAATGATGATTTTTACCATGGTATCATACTTTTAAAAATCTGTATCCTGCTCTTGACGGGTCGATTGCATACAGTTCCATTTCTGGAATGATGACTCTTACAACGCTCACGTCAAGTTCGGGTCTTGTTAAATCAGTGTATAAGATTTTACTAATGCCGTTATCAACCAATTCGTTTTTCACGATTTCCATGTCCTCATTGATTGATGTGGTGGATTTGTTTTCGATATCTCCAAGGTCAATTTGGGTTTCCTCTTGTTTGAAATAGAATCTGTTTATTCTTTTCATTCTCTCATAACCTGCTTCACGGGCAAAGTCTGCTCTTACAGTATCTTCACGGGCACCATTAATCTGTGTTGCTCTGCTTTGTGCAACTTCTGTCAATGCTCTCAATATGGCAACTTCTGGGTCAAGATGTGTTCCCATTCCCAGAGTCAACAATCCTGCATCCCGTGTAATGGTGTCGTCTGCTGAAGCGGCAATGGTTGGAATTTTTACATCTGCAGTAAAATCCATTAGTTTGATTTTAATCCCCTCACTTTCAAATTTATCGATGGTTTCATTGATAAGTTCGCTTTCAATGCTGTCCAAATTGATTTGGGAATAGTTTTTGTGGGTCAATTCAAAGATGCTCCATGCATCTCTTTCAATCACCTCAAATATTCCATGCAAGATGGCTTCTTCCAATATGTTTCCGGAAGCAAGTCCATTGGTGTTTGATTTGAATAATCTTTGAATATTGCTTTCAGGTGTGTATGGATGAAATACTGCATTAGAAGGAACGTAGTAATCCTTGCCGGATATCAAATCATGGGTCAAACTCCATTCCAATTGCAGTGCATTCACATCTTCCTTTTCAAATTGCTGCGGCAAATTCAGGGATTTCAATTCGACAGGGTTCCCTTTTTCAGCAATTTCATCGGCAGTAGCTATTATGGTTTCGTCAGAGTCTTGCTTTTCTGAGGAATATCTTTCAAAACCTTCCATCATGGCGGATGCTTTTGCATGGTCTTTTGTAATTCCTTTTCCGCCGTAAATGCTGATTGCACCATCTTCTGCAGTTGGTCTAATTGCTGTAAAAACTGGCATTCCTATCCTGTCCAAATCGGTAATGTCTGCCACACGGGTTATGCCTGCGGTTTTCAATTTGTCTTCATTGATTTCAATGGTTTTTTTAGGAGCGATTACTCTGTGTGTTCCTTTGAAATAAGTGAGCTCTTCAGTCATTTTAAAATCCTATAATTAATCTAACAATATTTTCTACACCCATTGTCATGGACAATAAGGTCATTATTCCGGCAATTGCAAAAGTAATAATCCAAATTCCGAAATTCCAACTTAATACTTTTGATCCGTCTAAGTTTCCAATTGGCAATAGGTTGAACACGGCCAAAAAGCTGTTGATTGAGTATCCTATTGCACAAACGATGAATATCAATGCTGAAGTTGAAGAATGGAATGCGGAAGGATAAATTGCTGCTGCAACGCCTAAAAATATCAATGCAAGAACAATATTGACGATAGGTCCTGCAATGGAGATCTTACCGTTTATTTCATCAGTCATGTAATTTGCATAAGTATAGACCGCTCCTGGAGCGGCGAATACGAATCCGAAAAAGGATGTGATGAGTGCAAATAGCAATCCTTGAGGCCATAATTTGAATTCAGCCCAGTAGCCATATTTCATTGACACAAATTTATGTCCGAGTTCGTGTAAGATGAATCCGAGTCCTACACCAACCATGACGATTGGCAATATGGCAATGATTGCACCCACATCTCGCCCAGCATTCACAATTGCGAAACAAAGTGAAATGACGAAAAATGCAATTATTAAATCTCGTACTTCATTACGTGTAAATTTAAACATAATGTTAAAATATCTTATTTGACTTTAATATAATTATCTTTTTTAAGTTCATCAGGGTCTAATTATTTATATCTGTATATGTCAAAATATTAAATGAGGGGAAATGGATGCCTATTTTCAGATTGAAAAAAGTTTGGGATTACTGTAGTTATAACATGCCGTTTTTTATATTCGTGTTAATTTTAATATATATTTCAATGCGGATTCCGGATTTTTCGTCCAACGTTTATGGTTCGAATGTGGGGGCGGCAGTTAATTGGATAATTTCCATTCTTTTAATGGGTTATGGAATGTCAATAACTCGTGATAGGATAAATCATGGTTATAGGTTACCTAAAATAGAAATTGGCGATACAATTTTCCTTGGAATTAAAGCATTAATAGTTTTTGCTTTTTATCTCACGATTCAAGCAGCAATTTTGAGTTTCGTAGCATATTTATTTGACGCTCCGATATTCGATTTGGAAGAGTTATTTTTGAATTTAAATGATTATATGCATCTGTTGTATGCATATCCAGATCTTTCGATATCTTTTGTTCTTTTAGAGGGTTTTATTTTTTATGTAACAACATTCTTTGGAGAAATTGGAATAGCCAGAGTGGCAGACACCAAAAAGTTACTATCAGCATTTAATTTAGTGGCCATCATAAGAAGTATTAACATATTTGGCTGGAGAAACTATGCAAAAGACCTCACTTCAATTGTGATTGCATTGGTAATTCTAACATATCTTCAGTCTTTCATGTTTCCAATCCCAATGCTGGATAATCTATGGGAGACATTTCTTGGATTTTTAATATTTGCCACTCAATTTTTAGGTATTGGTGCGATATATTGCAAAATAAAGGACAAGGAAAAGGAAATGGAAAAATCTCAAAACGATTTTGATTAATCATTTTTCCCTATTTTTTTATAATACTTTTTCTAAAATATTAAATATGGATTTGCATGTCAATAATATTTTAAATGACTTGGAAAAAGATGATTTTCAAGCTTATCTGCTTACCAAATTTACAAATGTAGAATATATTTCAGGGTATAAACCAACCAGTTTTGCTTTTTGCATAATAAAGGAAAATCCAGTTGTTTATGCTTCGGGAATGGATATGGAATTGGCTATGAGGGATTCCATTATTGAAGTTAAGGAATACGTGTCTTTTGAAGCAATGATTAAGGAGCTTAAATGTGATGGCATCAATAGATTGGCCATCGAACCCAGCCTTCCTTTTAGCACTTATGAAAAATTCAGCGAGGATTTTGAAATAGGTTCTGGAACATATGTTGATAAGCAAAGAATGATCAAGACTCCTTTGGAAATAGAAAAGATTGCAAAAGCAACTGAAATAGCTCAAAAATCTTTTTTACAGTTGGACATTTTAAATAATGATGGCACTGAAAAGGAAGTTGCTTTTGACTTGGTAGGGCATATGATTAAAAACGGTGCAGCAAAAGAGTCTTTTGATACAATCGTTACAAGCGGAGCAAATTCAAGTTTGCCCCATGCCATTCCGCAGGATAAAAAATTGGATAATCCTGTTCTGATTGATTGGGGTGCTATTTTTGAAGGGTATTGTTCAGACAATACTCGTACAATGGTTTATACAGAAAAACAACATGAAATCTGGGATATTGTAGCTGAAGCACATGAAAAGGCAATTAAATCTATCCGTCCAGGCATCAAATGCTGTGATGTAGATAATATGGCTCGTGATATTATTTCAGAGTACGGCTATGGGGATAAGTTCATACATTCAACTGGCCACAGCTTAGGTCTGGATATTCATGAAACTCCAGGATTTTCCACCCGCGATGAAACCATCATTGAAAAGGGTATGGTCATAACGGTCGAGCCGGGAATATACCTTGAAGGTGAATTCGGTGTCCGCCTTGAAGATACTGTATCAATTTCAAAAAAAGGCAATATAATAGGAGACCTGCCACTGAATATTGAATAAAAAATATAGGCAACAGCACAAATGGCTAATTTCAGTCTGATAACAGTTTCATTTTATTTTGAAATACTCAAATCTGCAGGCATTAATGCAATACATATTCCGTTTCAAATTAAAAATTAGTTTCGGATTTTCAGAAGATACTGTGATTATCTCTTGAAAACTTCAAACAACGCCCTTAGTGTAATCAGTACAGGATATATCTCTAATCTGCCGGTCCACATGTTAAACATTCCAATGACCTTTAACGGCAATTCAATTGTTTGGGAGAGTTGTCCGATTTCCAAACCGACGTTACCTTGCATTGACATGGTGAAGAACAGGGAATTGAATGGATCATGGCCATATAAACACAGCAATGTCCAGGTAAACAGTATGCATAAAAAGTAAAGGGTTATATAGTTTCCGCTTTGTGTTGAGACTTTTTCTGAAAGTTTTTCACCGGAAATTTCCATTGGAACCACACTGCCTTCGGGAGACCAGATTTCACGTAAATTTTTGTAGATTCCCTTTGAAAATGTAATGACACGCATTAATTTGATTGCACCTACTGTGGATCCGTTGGAACCTCCCATCAGCATCAGCATCATTATGATGAAAAGTGCAAATGGAGGCCATGCGCCCAGTGCAGTTGAACTTTGAATGCTTGCTCCTGTGGTGGTGACAGCAGAAACTACTGTAAATAAGACCTCCATAGGAACGATGTGTGATACAAAATAAATTATAAGACTTGAAATGGCTATTAAGGAAATCATGACCTTGAATTGCAAATCCTGAATCAATGATTTTCCGCGGGTCTTAATAATTTTATAATGGACCAAAAAGCTTGTCGCACCCAGTATCATCAGAATCATTGTGATGAAATAGATCAAATCGCTTTGATAAAATCCAATATTCGCATTTTTTACACTCATCCCTCCAGTTGAAATGATACAGAATGTATTGCAAACTGAATCGAAAATTGGCATTCCTGCAAGCAGATATAGTATAATTCCAAAAACAGTATAAATCAAATAAATCTTCAATGTCTCTTTGATTGTGGCCTTTGTGGATGGTCTGATACGGTCTTCACGGGCTTCGGACTGGTACAATGTGGATGATTTATTTCCAGGTTTAATCAGAAAAGTTATTATCATAACAATAATTCCTAAACCGCCAACCCATTGCTGCAATGCCCTGAAAAAGAGTATGCTGTGAGGTAAAACTTCCACGTCACTGTATATGGTTATTCCACTTCCGGTCAAAGCAGACATACTTTCAAAAGCGGCATCTATAATGTTTATTCCGGTTATAAGATAAAACGCTAAAGCACAGATGAGGCACGCCCATAGCCATGATAATGTTGATATTATCATTCCATGTTTAAGGCGTATTTTATTGATGGTATATTTGTCCAGGACCTTTATGCAGAATAACCCGGAACAAATTGATATTAAAGCAGGTATGAGAAAACCTATTGCATTGAATTCCAGATATATCAAATCAACGATAATCGGAACTAAGCACAATACTCCAATTCCTATCATCATTATTCCAGAATTTCTGGCAATAATCAATACGTCGTTTTTATTAATGTATCTCATATCTAACCGGCCATTGATAAAAAGTGTGATAAATCATATAAGTATTTAATATAACATCATATAAATTTTTAGACAATTAAATTTTACTTTAGGCTAATGTTGTTCAGTGAATTCATATTAAAATAATTATTTTTCTCTGTAAAATTGCTGCAGTATATAACAAAGACTTTATATGTTTTTATACATGATATTATTTCATGAAATTTAAAATAATCAATTATTTGTCATTATTTTTAGATAATATTGTTCCTGAAAAGTATTTATCTAAGTTACAGGAATTTTTGCTGAGCGGAGCCATTTTTACAGATGCAAGTAAAGTTTTAGCAGTAATTATAATTTTTATTTTAGTTGGGGAAATTGCTTTGGTATTATCAATTACAATTCTAAACCTGCCAACTTCTGTATTGATATTTCCCTTTTTTGTAGTTCCGGGACTTTTCACATATGTCATTGTTCAGCAGGAAAAACGGTCTCAGGAGATTGAAAAAACAGCACCCGACTTTTTAAGGCAGCTTTCAAGCATGCTTCAGGTTGGACTCAGCTTTGAAAACGCAATGGAGGATATGTCGCAGTACGGAGAGGGTCCACTTTATGACGAAATGCGAAGAACCATCATCGAGATTCGTATGGGGCGCAATTTTGATGATGCATGGGGAGCAATGAGCAAGCGTTTAAAATCAACAGATTTGGAAAGGGTTTTTGGCATTATTTTGGATGGACGTAAATCCGGTTCAAGTATATCAACAGTATTGTTGGAAGTTTCAGATGATTTGAGAGATCTTTTAGCTCTTAAAAGGGAGCGCAAGTCAACCGTGATGATGTCTGTAATGTTTTTGTTGATATCGGCCATTATCGCAACCCCCTTTGCAATCGGCATGGTCAGCGTTTATTCTGGATTTATGCAAAGTTATGGGCTGGAATCGGAGATTATTTTAACCGCCCCAATAGCTGGTGAAATATACATGTTAATTCATTCGGTTTTGGTGGGCTTCATTATCAGCATCATAATGTATGGTGAAATTAAAAAGGGAATTAAGTTTTCCTTGCCTTTGGCGGCTGCATCTTTTGGAATATTTTATGTTATTTCTACATTTGGGGAAAATCTGCTTATGGGAGGTTTCTAATGGATGAAAAAGGCCAGGCATCAGCAGAATTTATTCTGTTGTTTGGTGGGATAATAGTCGTTGTTTTGCTTGCGATTTATATGTATAACAATTATGTCTCCAAGTTGAATGGCGAAATTTCATCAAAGGAGGTCAATGAATTCAATGATGGCCTGGAAAATATTAAAGACTATTTCAAATAAAAAATCAACCGAATAGATTACTATTCAAATTTATAATTGAAATAACAGTATAATGTGGGTGGTCGCAACTGTAGGGGGATGTAATATATTCCGTGCAGGTGTTACTGGATTTGCTTTGGGTCGGTTTCTGAGTTGTAATGAAATCTGCAACGCGAGAAAGATATAGTTTACATGCCATTTTTTCTGATTTATCCGTTTTTTATAATCAGATTTAAATATTATTGATTAGATGAATGTGAAATGAGCTCATATTGAGTTTTTTTCAATTAATTAAAAGGTGAACAAAAAATGGAATTATGGGAGATAATTAAGGATGCATTGGTTTATCCAATTAGTAATGTTGTTTCTTTAGCAATTTATATAGTTCTAGGTATTGTTTTAGGAATTGCTCTTACCGGTACTATTTTAGCTATTTCAGCAGGTATTGCCGCTGAAAATTTATTAGCAGTTTTAGGAATAGGTGTCATTGGAGGTATAGTCGTACTTCTTATTGGATTTATAATTACTGGATACGAACTTGATATTATTAAATATGGTATTGAAAGAAGTGATGAATCTCCAAAACTCGACTTTGTAAGACAATTTATCAATGGTGTAAAATATTTTGTTGTAAACATAGTTTATATGATTATTCCAATCATTGTTGGGGCGATTTTAGCGATTTTCTTACAACATTGGTTTGCTTCTGTAATAGATGCAATTATATCAATCGTATTCTCATTGGCATTAGTGATGGGAGTATGCAGATTGGCAAAAACAGAAGATTTGGGTTATGCTTTATCAATTGGTGATGCAATTACTGATATCTCAAAAGTGGGAATTGTAACAATTATCCTATTCATAATAATTATGTTTATCATAGTTTTAGTTTTATCCTTCATTGGAGCAGCTATTTCCCAATGGAATTCCATAATAGGCGGTATTTTAGTAGGCATATTAGGAGTTTACATTACATTCTTCGCTGCTAGAGCAATCGGTTTATTATACTCTGATGTATAAATAGAACTTATTAATTTAATCGAAGGTATTATATGAATAAAAAATTATTAATGGCGGGTGTCTTTGCGATATTCCTTCTGTTATCAATTTGTGTCATTTCCGCAGTAGATTCTAATGCGAGTGGCGATGTTGTTACACAAGATGATTCAGTTAAACAAGTTGACGACCCTATAAAACAAGATGATTCAGTTAAGCAAGCTGAAGAACCTGTAAAACAAGATGATTCAGTTAAGCAGGCTGACAACCCTGTTAAACAAAAAACAATTTCAGTTAAGGTAAAATGGGTTGGAGATTCCAGCAAAATACCTGGAAGCGTAACAGTAAAACTCATGCGTGGTGGCAGTGTTGTTGATACTGCAGTATTGAGTCCTGCAAATTCATGGAGCGCTACTTTTAAAGTAACTGGTGACGGAAGTTACAGTGTTGTGGAAAGTCAAAATGGATTCACAGCTTCTGTCAGCGGTAATGCAAATAGCGGTTTTGTAATTACAAATAAGATTGCATCAAATGATGTACTCGGTGCAGCTGATGATGAGAATGCGAACGATGGTGGCGATAATACTGCAGATGGTAATGGTCAAGATGATTCTAATCCTGCTGATGATTCCGCTAATGATGTTGGAGCTGACGATACCAACAACACTAATGATACTGATGACAATACTACTGATGATGTGGCTCCAATTGCTGATTCAACTCAAGATAATAATACTGGAGCATCTAATAGTACTGATACCAGTAAAAAATCAGAACCTGTTGCCAAACAAGTGGTGAAACAGAAAGTCGTTAAACACACTAAAAAGACTCCAACTAAAGTAAACCATAAAACAGGTATTCCAATGGTCATTTTAGTGTTAGCAGTGATGGTAGCAGCATTTGTTCCATTCGCACGCAGGAAAAAATAGATAATTAATTTCGTAGATGTCTAACATCTACTCTTCTTTTTATTTTTAAAATTCAATTAATTAAAATCAATTTACTAATTTTGGGATAGTCCAAATTCCGATAATTGAAAGTATGCAACATGAAATAATTGCCGGAGGATATACAAAGTAACCGATGATTATTCCTATTAAAACGACAATTATTGTGCAGTATAGAGGTAAGTGATTACCCAGTGCCACTTGCAGTGCTATATTTCCGGGATCTGATTTTTTTAGAAATTCCCCAATAATGATTGAAAGAATTGCAATCACAATAAAACTTAATCCATACATCAGTTGCGGGAAGAAAAGATAGAAATTTTCAGCAACGAATGTAGTTAGGTAAGGCAATAGTGAAAATACAAACAGGGTAATTCCCATTGTCCAGATGATATGCGCATCGATTTTATTCACGATACTGAATATGTTATTGTTGAAGTTCCAAAAATTGAAGCATACTACGAAACTTATTGCATAAATTAAAAACTCATATCGTATTTCATAAAGCGCAGCCCATGTGCCCGCGCTTGGAAGAGGCAGTTCTAAAACTATTATTGTAATTATAATAGCTAAAATCGCATCGATTAAAGCTTCAAATCTTTCAGTTTCCATTACTGGACCTCCTAAGCAATCTGCCAATCAATATCCATAAAATGATGGAAATCAAACAACAAATGTAAATTCCAGGAACATAAATGGTGTAGGTCAATATAAATCCTACAATCAAGACAATCACTGGGATGTGGTTTATTTTTGATTTGAAATTCAATTCATATAACTTTTGATTATATGGGTTGCTCCTATAAATCGCTCTTGTAGCAAGTGTGTAAAGAATATGGGTTGCCATAAAAAGTAATCCAAACATTGTTTCCGCGGGGATTGAATAAATGTCTCTTGCAAGCCAAATTGTAAAATACGGCAAAAGTGAAATGAAAAATGTCATAATTCCATAAATCCAAACGGAAGTATTGTCAATAGTATCAATAATCTGGAACAGATTATGATTTGCATACCAAATGTTGTACAAAACTAGGAAACTAATCAAATAAGCGATATACATGAATTGCAAATCTAAAATGCCGCTAAATGTTGGTGTTGTAGGTTGGGGAATCTTTAAAACAAGCACTGTTATGATAATTGCAATTATTGCATCAAAAAATGTTTCGAAGCGAGTAGTTTCCATAAGGGATTATTTATATTTTCCAATATAAAATATTAATTAAAGGTGATAAAATGGACATGTTAATTGGCGGAAAGCACATCTCAAGCGATGATTTGGAAGAGGTTATAAATCCATATAATGGTGAAGTGATTGATAGAGTGCCGATAGCACACAGGCAGACTGCAGACCTAGCGATTGATGAGGCAAACAAAGCCAAATCCTCACTGGTTGAAATGTCAGCATTCAAGGTTTCAAATAAACTGTTCAATGTAGTTGAAAAACTGAAGGATAACCGTGAAGATTTTGCAGAGTTATTGACATTGGAAGTCGGAAAGCCAATCAACGAATCATTGGTAGAACTTGACAGGTCAATCGAGACATTGAAATTGGCTGCTGAAGAGGCAAAGAGAATTTATGGTGAAAGCGTTCCTTTGGATGCGGGATTGAACGGTAAGGGCTTTTTTGCTTTCACTCAAAGACTGCCGTTAGGTGTCGTTGCAGCCATTACTCCATTTAACTATCCGCTTAACTTAACAATCCATAAAATAGCTCCGGCAATTGCCTGCAAGAATACAGTAATCATAAAACCTCCTACAGAAGCGCCTTTGACTGTAATGAAGTTTGCAGAACTTTTAAATGATGAATTCCCTGATGGGGTAGTAAATACAATAACCGGATATGGATCTGAAGTAGGGGACTATCTGGTTTGTTCTCCTAATGTCGATAAGATTTCATTTACAGGAAGCATAACTACCGGAATGATGATTTCACAAAAGGCAGGAATGAAAAAAGTCACACTGGAACTTGGCGGAAACGATCCTATGGTTGTGCTTAAAGATGCAGACATTGAAAAATCAGTAAAAGGTGTCATTAATGGTGCATTCCTGAATGCAGGTCAGGTCTGCATGGGCGTTAAAAGGATAATCATTGAAGAGGAAATTGCAGATGAATTTGCAGAAAAGCTGGTAAGCGAAACTGAAAAG
>NZ_CAMVEE010000022.1 GCF_947166415.1 uncultured Methanobrevibacter sp.
TTATTTGAATCTGTCATCTGATTTCTGTGACTTTGCCTTTTGGTGATTGTTTTCAAACCAGCCGATTTTAAGCTCATCAATAGTATCCTCATACAATTGGGGGACGTAGGGTTTTATGTCAATCAGTGGTGTTCCATCCAAAACGTCTATATTTTCAATGAATACCTTGTTTCCTTCAACTTTATTCAGTTTAACGACGCTCATGCCTATTCTGTTTGGCCTTTTTGGAGATCTTGTAGCAAATACTCCGTGGGTATCGTTGTCCATGAATGGCTTCACTTCAAGCATGTATCCTTCAACTTTGTGAAGCAAATAAATGATATGAATATGAGAAAAGCCGTCAAGGTCTTTTAGACCGTCCGCATATTTGTCTTTGATTTCCAGTGTTCCTTCGATTCCCTTGGCGCCGGTCGGTTGGATTGGCATCCCTTCAATTTCGGTGAATTCTGTGTGGATTGTGCCTATTGATTCTAGTTCGACTTTCATATTTATTATATTCGCTTTTCTTATCTTAAAAAGGTTTCATTTTTCGATATGAAGCAAAATCCGTAATCGATTTAAAAATTCTTTATTTGCTAAAAAACGAAACATTTATATACAATTCGACACAATGTTATTGTGTAAAACATAAGGTGATTAAATATGGAAATTAGTGCAAGAAATCAATTGAAAGGAAAAGTTACAAATATTGAACTCGGAGCTGTAATGGCTAACATCAAAATCGAAGTGAACGAACCTAACACTATTACTGCAGTTATCACTAAAGAGTCTGCTGAAAGGTTAGGCTTAAAAGAAGGTGATGATGTAGCAGCGATCATCAAATCTACTGAAGTTATCATTGGAAAATAAATTTGATTTATTAGGAGGTTTATTTATGGAATACAGTGCAAGAAATCAATTAAAAGGTAAAATTACTAGTGTAGAACTCGGTGCAGTTATGGCTAACATCAAAATAGAAGTAACAGAACCTAATGTTATTACTGCGGTTATCACTAAAGAGTCTGCTGAAAGGTTAGGCTTAAAAGAAGGTGATGATGTAGCAGCAATCATTAAATCTACAGAAGTAATTGTAGGAAAATAAGTTTTGGGATTATAGGATTTAATATCCTAAAAATCCTAACAATATAAAAATTATTAAAAGAACTATTCCTGCCTTTAGAAGTGTTTTCAGGTTTTTGATGACAGCATATATTATCAGGAATAGTATTATTACTCTTATTAACCAAAAAATCATGGTTTAACCTCCCGCAAGAATGGTTTTTGTACCTTCTTCGGATATTTCTTCTTTTTTAAATTCAACTTCATATTTTACGGTTTCAATGACTTCTTTTAAAGCGTCAAGGGTTTCGCCTCTGTGATTGCCTAAAACCGCAACTAAGAATAACATGTCTCCAGTATAGAACTCGCCTATGTAGTGTATTACGGATATTTCATTGACGTTGTATTTTATCTTGGCATTTTCAACAATCTTTTCGATTTCTGATTGGGTCTTTTCTTTATCTGGAGTTGTGAGAATTAATTTTTTAAGGTTCATGTTCTCTTCTTTTCCACGTACAATTCCTTCAAAAGTGAATATTGCACCGGAATAGTCAATTTTTGTGCTTTTCTTGATTTCAGCTATTAGGTCTGCTGTTGTAACTTTGTCTTCTTTTGCTTCAATAACTCTTACAACCATAGTATGTCTCCTTTATTGTAATAGATACTAATTATATTTAATCTCATCTTATATAACTATTGTTATACATCACTGATTTCCTTGATTGAGAGATTTTTCAGTCTTTCAACCCCATTGATTTCAGCTATCAAATCTGCAGTGGCTTTCGGAACCAGTTCCTGCCAGTTCTCATCCTCCAGGATTCTGCGTCTCACTTCTGTTCCGGACAGGTGCAGGCGGTCATAAAGCGGAGGCTGCCTTACTTCAATTCCCTCCTCCTTGAACAGCTGCTTGACAAGTGGATTTCCGGAATAAACTATTGAAAACGGAGGGGTCATCATCTTTACATGGGAAGCCCAGATTGCATTGAAATTGATGTCTTCCATAGGAATGATGTAATACCTTCCAGGGTCAATGTCGCTTTCTGCCAGTGCCTGGTTCATCATCAGGATCCTTTCACCTGCAGTGAACGGATTTTTAAGCTCATGGCTCAATTGGGCGCTTCCGATTCCTATAATGATTTCATCCACTTCCTCAAGAATCTTGTTGATTACTTGGATATGTCCGTTATGGACAGGTTGCATTCTGCCAATGAGAATTCCACGCTTGTTATTCATGATATCTCCTGTTACGGTGTCAGTTCATCTAAACTTTTTATCAGATTGTTTGCAGTCTGCTGCTTTTGGCTCTGTGAGTCTGTAATTGATGTTTCCATCAGTAGTGTATTTATGCCTTTTTTGGCGATAGGTTCTGTAACCTTTTCGGGACTGGTTCCCTCATCGAAATTATAATCCACAAGGTTTACATCGGTTGTTATTTTTTTGATGTATGAATCGATTTTTGCGTTTCTGTTTGATAATGAAAATATGAAATTGGAGTATTCATAATCAGGATTTATTTCATGAACGTCAACGACAAGGAACGGTTTGTCCTTTGCGATATTAGGCACAATGAACTTGTGGGCCAGGTTTTCACCGGCAGGCCTTGTGTCGTCTCTTGAGGATATATTGTCTTTTACAACAACATAGTAGATTACGAATTTCTTGGTAAGGTTTCTGCTTCCGTTGTCTCCAGTAATGTTGTTTATTGTGTTGTTTATGGCCTCATGGATTTCATGTTCTCTAGGATGGACTCCGAGGATAATTCCTACGGTATCGTTTGAAGACGCATTTCCTGCAACGATCTTGTATACTGTACCGTTTTTATTATGCCCCACTTCTGTAATATTGTAGACATTGTCCCCCTGGACAGTGTCATCGGCGGTCATGATTATTGCCGTGTTGAATATTACAATTGTAATCAGGACCAATAATATTATTTCATATTTGATTTTATTATTCATAATTAAACCTAATTAATTTATTTTGTTAATTATTTGTTTTTATTAATAAAAATACTTTTTTAATTAAACTAAACTTTATTAAACAGAATTTACTAAAATTATATTATTAAAATTATGGAGTTTTCATAATGGATAGAAAAAATATTATAATTATTGCAGTGGTCGCAATAGCCATCATAGCTGTTGGGGCTGCCATATATACAAGTTTAGGAAGCATTATCGGAAACGATGGGCTGGGTGATTTGGGAACCACTCCATTCAAAACAGAATTCATGGAAGGGTCATTTGCAGGCAAGAACGTTAAGCTTGTAAACGATTCCGAAGCTTACATGCATTCCTATGAGGATAAGGAGCATGGAATCACTTACAATATCTCAACCGTCGACAATTCAACTGCATTGATGGATATCTATTACGTTCAGGGAGTAAGGAATCCTGAACACCGCAACTTCAACGGAAACGACTGGAACATTTACTTCACAGAAGCGGTTGCGGGCAACAACACCAACAATACTGATGATGTGATGACTATTGTAATTTGCCAATCACAAAAGGAAAAACAAGGATATTTCATTTACGCAATATTTGATGCAAATTCAACCGTCAACACTACCGTAAATGCATATGGTGATTCATACACAAAATTCGTCGAACCGTTGCTTAAAAGCATAACCTTAAAGGAAAGCAGCAATGTTCCGACTGTCAGTTCTCAATTCGGATTGACTGATGATCAGTTTGCTCAGCAGATGGAACTTATCCAGCAGTATAAGGCTGGAAACACTTCAGCTTTAGAGGGAGCACAGTAAATGAGAATTACGGTTTTTCATGCGGATGAATGCGACAGGAAAAAGTGCACTTCCATCAAAATGGAAAGGTTAGGCAAATGCAAGCTTGTCTACAATATCAACAAGATTCCAAGCGGTGCAATCGTATTGAATCCATATGCTGAAAAGGCCGTATCCTATGAGGACTACAGATATGTTCACAGAAGGGGAATCGTTGGGCTTGACTGTTCATGGAATGAGGTTTCAAGCTCAAGGAAATTCTTTTCCCTTTCAAAGTATCACAGGTCATTGCCGTTTCTGATAGCTACGAATCCAGTAAACTACGGCAAACCGTGCATATTGTCCACTGTTGAGGCAATATCTGCCACATTATACATTACACGCTTTAAAGAGGAGGCTCGTGAAATTCTAAACGGCTTCAAATGGGGCCATACATTTTTGGAACTTAACCATGACCTGCTTGAGGCATACAGTGAGGCCGATACCAGTGCGGAGGTCGTTGAAATACAGAACGAATTTCTGGAATCAAATGAGCAATAATATTTTTCACAATGGTGGAATATTCATTGTTTTAACTCTTTTTTACTAAACCTTTAAATACTATTAAGGTAATATAATTTATTAATAGTTATGAAAACTGGATTTCTTTTAATTTCATAACGTTTATTATTATTAAATTTTCATGATTATAAGGAGGAATTATTAATGGCAAGATTCGAAGAAGCAGAAAACAGAATGTTCAATATTAAAATCTGCTTAAAATGTAACGCTCGTAACCCTGCTGGTGCAACTACTTGCAGAAAATGTGGTTACAAAGGTTTAAGATTTAAAGCTAAAGAACCAAGAGGATAGATTTATTCTCTTTACTTTTTTTTATTATTATTTTTTATTTCATATTTTTAAAAACAATTAATTTAATATATCATTTTTTATAAATCTTATTTTAGGTATTCTTATGAAAGACGTTGAAAATTACATTAGAGATATATTAAAAACAAGGAAATTACACTTCACTTTAATTGACCCTGATGAACAAACACCTGAACAGGCTTTGGAAATTGCAACTGCAGCCATTGAAGGTGGTACTGATGGAATCATGATTGGAGGATCAACCGTTAATGGTGATGATGTAGACAATACATGCAAGATATTGTCCGAAAACATCGCGGTTCCGATTATCATTTTCCCGGGAAATACAAGTTGTGTAAGTGAATATGCTGATGCGATCTTTTACATGAGTTACGTAAACTCCAGAAACCCATATTGGATTAACGGTGCTCAGGCACTCGCCGCTCCTGCAGTAAAGGCTTCAGGAATGGAAATATTGCCTATGCATTATATGGTGGTTTCACCTGGAGGTACCGTTGGATGGGTAGGAGATGCCAATTTGGTGCCTAGAAACAAGCCTAAAATACCTGCGGTATATGCGATGTCAGCAGAACTCTTCGGAATCAAATTCTTCTATCTTGAAGCAGGATCCGGTGCGGAAGAGCCAATTCCAGTTGAAATGGTAGCTTACTCTAAAAAGGCAGCTCCAAAAAATATACTTGTTGTAGGTGGAGGAATTCGTGACGGCAAAGCAGCTTATATGGCAGCAAAAGCCGGCGGAGACATTATTGTAACCGGTACCGTTGTGGAAGACGCTGAAGATGTCGAAGCTAAAATTAAAGAAATTAGTGGAGCTATTTTAAAGGCTTCAATGGAGTAGTTTTCAACTGCTCTCACCACATTTTTTTATTATTTTATCAATATATGAAATATTATGTTAAATTTACTGTATGAGAAAGCCATCGCTAAAAGAGGATACATCCAAAAAATCGATTCAGACAATAATGTCGATTCCCAATTGGAATGGGTTTGGTTTGACAGACAATTCAATGAAAGCTCTGACGATTTTTCAATAGCGGCCGGAGACGGAAGCTTCAACAAGAAAAAATTCCTGACAATCAATTTTTGTGCTGCCGGTGCTGAATCCATCATTTACGATGGTGAAATCAAAAAGATTGATGATGGGGATATCTTTGAAATTTCCCATGTGCCGTTCTTAGATGAACTTTTAAGCAATTACATGTCAATATATGAACTTAAATGTGCATTGAGGGCGATTAAGGAATATGATGTGGATTATTACATGTTTGACGGATCCATTCTTGGAGATTTGGAAAACGCATTTCCTAAAGGCGCAAAATTACCGTCCAAAATAAAGGAAAATCTGGACGAAACATTATTGAATGAATTTGAAAGAAGACTTGAAATCAACAAGTTCGGTTTCGTATTTCCGCAGATAAAGGGCAGAGTGCTTGTGGATGTAAATGTCGATGAGGAGTTTGAGGATAAGGAAGACTTCGATTTGCATCTGGCCTCTATAGAAAAGATAATTCTTTTAAAGGAGCTTTTGGAAAACAAAAGAAAAATCATTTCAATCTCCAAAACCTCTTCTGACACAGAGCTGTTCGAATGGAAAATTCCGGACATTGCTATTCTGGATAAATTCACAGAAAAACAGGGGCTCTCCAAAATAGAATATCGCAGAGTATTCAAAAATGCTCCTTTTCCATTTTACAATGATTTTTTCAAAAGACTGCAATTCACAGTATTCTATGTACGTCTTCAGGACAACAAAAATGTCTTGAAAGTGGAATTGCCTTACAAAGCATCCATTGGAGAGGTAGTTAGGATTATAGAAAAGATAAACAAGTTATCCGTTCAGGGATACCCGTATCTGTTGAGCAAAGCGCATAACGACGTGGTTATTACAGACAGAAACATCAAGGAATTGTTGAAGATTGCTAAGATTTATGAGACAACAAACAGGGAAATGTTATAGGTGGTTTAGATGGTAGTTGGAATTTGTATTGGGGAAACATCTCTAAGCGAAGTTACATTTATTTCAGATAAAATGCCAAAAGTTGGCGAATACGTTACAATGGAATATGACGGCAAAAAGGTTTTGGGAATGATTGAAAACCTCATAAGGGGCAATGATGCTTTAAATGTGGATATTAATGATTTCAAAGCTATTCAAAAGATTTCCAAAATAGGCGTTGAAGACAATTACATCCGCGGAAAGGTAAAAATCCTCGGAGACGTTAACGACAATTTGAAATTGCCTAGAACACCTGCACTTCCGGGAACTGAAATCAAACTGGCAAATCAGGAAATCTTAAAGGAGATATTTAAGGTTAAATACCCTATCAGATTGGGAACACTTGTCAATCAAAGTGATGTGGAGGTCAATGTTGAGGCAAATCCTATCCTGTCAAGGCATTTGGCCATATTGGCGATGACAGGTGCTGGTAAATCCAATACGGTTTCCGTTTTGATTGATCAGCTTCTAGGATACGATGTTCCGGTATTCGTATTTGATATGCATGGCGAATATGTTGGTGCGGAGTTTCCAAATGGTGAAGTCAATGTAATCAGGCCAAAAATAAACCCGACATACATGTCATTCAATGAAATAAAAAGATTGGTTAACATTCCAAGCAACGGTTACATTCAGGAAAGGCACTTCAGAAGAGCATTTAAAGAAGCAAAAAAATTACTCAGTGACGGAACAGCACATACCAATAATTTTTTACAAATAATCTATGATATTCTTGAAAGGGATTCGCAGGAAGAAGGTTCAGACAAGCAAATTGTGGATGTCATGAACAAGATTGATGATTCCATGGATAAATATTCAAATTTATTCGATAAGAATATCGGAAATATTTTGACTAATATTAAAGTAGGGCACGCTAATGTATTGGATTTAAGTCAAAGTGATGAATCAGTCGCCAATGTATTGGTAAGTCATATTATGAGAAATTCACTTCAAAAAAGAAAAAATGCCATTCACGGTAAAGACACCGATACTTTAGATTTCCCGGTATTTTTCATTTTGGAAGAGGCTCATATCTTGGCTCCTAACAAGCGTGATTCCGATTCAAAACGTTGGATTCAAAGGGTTGCACGTGAAGGACGTAAGTTCGGATTGGGATTATGTCTGGTAAGCCAGTCTCCAAAGACAGTCGACCATGACGCATTGTCCCAAATGAACAACATGATTATCTTAAGACTTGTCGAGCCTGAAGACCAAAGGCATGTCCAGTCAGCAAGCGAAAGCTTGTCCCAGGACCTCATCAATCAGCTCCCTTCCCTGAACGTTGGGGAAGCCATTGTGTTGGGCTTGATGAGCAGGGTACCTACTCTTGTCAAGATAGATGAGTTCAAGGGTCGTCGCCATGGTGATGACATGGATATAATCTCATATTTTGCAGATATCAAGAAAAAGGAATCTGAAGAGATTGAAAAGCTTGAGCAAGAAAGTTTAGAAATGGGCTATAATTACTGATTTAGCTTATTTTAAACTCTTTTTTTATTTTTTTTCAAAATTTTTATTTTTTATCTGAAAATCAATTATTATTTCTTTTCATTTGCTCTTAGCAAACTATTAAATATATTATAAAATAAAATATTATTCAATTAAATACTTAGTTAAGTGTTTGAATTGGTTATATAAAATTGAATTTAAAAGGTAATATATAATGAAATTTGCACATTTAGCAGACACTCATTTAGGTTATCGCCAATTCGGTTTAGTTGAGCGCGAAAAAGACTTTTATGAAGTGTTTGAGAAGGTTATCGATAAGATTATCGAAGAAAAAGTAGACTTTGTAATACACAGTGGGGACCTATTTGAAACCGCAAGACCATCTCCAATCGCCCTTTTGACTTTCCAAAAAGGATTGCTTAAACTGAAAGGTGCCGGAATTCAGATGTATGCAATAGCAGGAAATCATGATATTGTAATGCGTAACGATTCCATTCCGCCTCAAGTAATTTTCAAAAAATTGGGATTGAAGGTTATAAGTCCAATCAATACTAATTATATGCATGGCGATGTGTTCATTGCAGGATTGCCGTTCTATCCTGCATCTCAGGCCAAGAACCTAAAATCAAAATTAGTTGAATTGTCTAAAAAGGCAGCTAATCATGAAAAATCAATTCTTGTCCTGCACCAATCCATCGACAAGTATTTCGGATACAACTATGAGCTGGAAATAGGGGATCTTCCGGACAACTTTACCTATTATGCATTGGGACATATTCACCAGTATATTGCAGATAATTACGGAGAAGGAAAACTGGTTTACCCGGGTTCAGGTGAAATATGGAAGACCAATGAACTTAAAGATTATAGGGAAAATGGAAAAGGTTTCGTTTTAGTTGATTTGGACGGACCAAAACCTCTTATTAAAAGGGTAAAAATCGACATCCCTCGTGAATTCATAGAAAGGTCTCTTGATTACAACAAATTGGAAAGCGGAATTGCCGGCATTAAGGAAACAATCAAGGACTTTGACAAAAAGCCGATTTTGAATTTAACCATCAACAATGTCGAGTCAAATACCAATAGGGTATATGAGATGATTAGGGAAGAGCTTGGCGATTTGTCTTTAATGATCAGGCCTACTTTCAATATGGCTGATGAGGAAATTATTCTAGATCCTGAAAATGATTCTGTCGGTCCTAAGGAGATTATTGGAAAACAATTGGAAGAATACAAAGATGATGAAATCATTGGGCTGGCCAAAGACCTCTATGATTACTTGTCTAAGGATAAAATTGATGAATCAAAATCATTGGTTGATCAGTTCTTCGAGGACAAATATCACACTCCTGTTGAAGACATTGAATTTGAAGTTGAAGAGGAAATCGAGTATGAGGCTCCAAAGCCAAAATCAAAGCCAAAACCAAAGGATGTTCAAGTCAAGTTTGAGGAGGGTCAGGAATGATTTTCACTAAATTAACTTTAAACAATTTCAAATCTCATGAAAATACTGTCATCAAGTTCAATAAGGGAATCAGTGTTATTGTGGGCGAAAACGGTGCTGGTAAATCAACAATTCTTGAAGCTATCAGTTTTGCTTTATTCAAACAGCATACCGCTAAAAAAATCGATGACCTTGTCAGAAACAATGCAAATTCAATGTATGTTGAGTTGGAGTTCATCTCCAATGGCAGGGAATACAGGATAATCAGATCCAAAAAGTCAATGTTGAAGTCTTCAATCTATAAGAAAACTTCCAAGGATGGCGGTTATGTGCATATCTGTACCGGAGATAAGGAAGTAGCTAATGAAATTCGCCAAATTCTAGACATTGACTCCGACCTGTTCCTAAATGCAATTTATGTAAGGCAAGGTGAAATCGCAGATTTGATTGATAAGACATCTGCAGAGAAAAAGAATTTAATTGCAAAGCTATTGGGCATAGATTCTTTAGAAAAAGCATGGAAAAACCTTTTGCCTATTATATCAGATTATGAAAATCAGCTTTCAGAGCTTAAAGGTAAATTATACAATTCCAAAGAGCTCAAAGAGGAATACGATAGGAAAAAAGACGAATTGAATTCCCTTAAGGATAAAGGACATGAGCTCGAAGAGCAGATAAATGAAGTCACTGAGCTATTGGATGACATTTCCGAAAGCAAAAGGAATATGGAAAGGGAAAAAGAGATTTACGAAGCTCAAGTCAACAATTATGAAAATGAGCAAAAGACTTTATCCAAACTGGAAGATGATAAGCGTTTAGTTCAAGAGAATCTGGACAATATTTCCGAAGCTGAAGGCCAAATAGACAGGCTTGAGAAATATGTCGCAAAATTGCCTGTTTATCTTGACTTTGAAAAATCAGTCAGTAGCATTCAAACTCTAAAAGAGCAAGAAGCGGAAATTGAGGATAAGCTGGATTCTATAGACAAACAAAATTCCATTGTTAATGAAACAAAAGAGGATTACAATAAATATCTGGCTTCTGAAGAGGAAATCAATAAATTGAATAACCAGAAAGTCAATCTTGAAAAGGAATTGGCTGCAATGGCCAAATTGGAACAGGATAAAAAAGTTCTTTTAAGAGACATTGAAGGTGAAAGGAATGATATTGAAGACTTCTTCTCAAAAGCTAAAGACAAGTTGGATGACAATGGACTTTCACAGGATATCCTATCAGAAGTTGACGATTTCAACTCCCTTGAAAAGGTCACTAACGGCTTTGCAGATGAAATCTCTGCAAAAATTAAAGACTTATCCGAGGACATAATCTCTAAAAATGAGGAGATTGTTGTTTTCAAACAGAATATCGAATCAAGCAAAAAGCCACTGGAAGACTTGGATGAAGTTGAGGACAAATGTCCTATATGTCAATCTGAAATAACTCCATATCAGAAAAAAGAGTTAATCAAACAGTATAATTTAACAATTCAAGAGAACGAAAAGGCTATTGTGGAAAATGAAGAAACCGTTCGCTTATTAACCAAAAACAAGGAAAGTTTTGAAGGAAAAGAATCCAAAATCCAGGATTTATCCAAGGACATTGCCGGATACAAGGAGAAATTCAATCACTTGCAAAACGAACTTGTCAAATTGGGCGGTATTGACGAAAGCCTAGAATCCAAAGAGTACATCAGCAATAAGTTGGGTGAAATCATCCTTGTTATTGCCCGTGAAAAAGAGGCTAGGGAAAGCTATAAGGAATCATATGATACATTCAACAAGGCTAAAGGAGCTTTGGAAGTTTTAGGCAGCCAGACAGAAGCCCAATATAAACTCAAGCAAGTCAAAAATGAAATTGACAATCACGTTAAAAACATCAAGCTGGCAATTGAACAGGATCCTCATTTAAGCGGAGACATCAGCGCCAATGAGCTTAAGGATCGTATCGATGATTTAAAACAGAAAAACGAAGAATTCAACCAGCTTAAAGGTTTTGTCAAAAACAAAAAGGCATTGATGACACAGCTTGACACTATCAAAGAGGACATCGGCGTTTCAATGAATCAGCTTGACATCACTAAAAACAAGATGGAAGCTTCCATTTACGATAAAGAAAGATATGAGCAAATCATATATCGCTATGAAAGGTATGAAAGGCAAAAAGTTAAATTCAGCAATGAACTTTCTGAAATCAAAGGAAGAGCACGCGAGTCAATTGCAAATCTCAAGCAATTAACCCAAAGGATTTCAACTGCCGATAAATTCCAGCAAGAATATGATGACATTTCAGATTATCTTGATTTATTGAATCATATAAGGAGTTTATACAGCAAAAATGGTATTCAAAAGGATTTAAGAAACATGTCCAGGCCTTTAATACAAAAATACACCAAGCAATTCTTCAACGAGTTCAATTTCAATTACTCCGACTTGACTTTGGATGATGAGTATGATGTGACATTATACGGTCCTGAAGGTGAGTCCTCAATGAGCATGGTTAGTGGCGGTGAAAAAATAGCTGTTGCCCTTGCTTTAAGACTTGGTATCACACAGGCAATGTCTAAAGGTGAATTGGATACTATCTTGTTGGATGAGCCTACAATTCATTTGGACAGTTCAAGAAGGCATGAACTAATCAATTTATTAAAAGAGATGTCTGTACTGCCTCAAATGATTATTGTAACCCACGAAAGTCAGCTTGAAAATGCTGCTGACAATTTAATTAAAGTTGAAAAAGATAATGGTATTTCAAAAGTTGAAATGTAAATATCATTCTTCTTTTATTTTTTTTTACATTAACTCTTTTGCACTTTTTATAGAATCGACAATGCAGTTTGCATTCCATCCCACAATGGTTGCCGCTTTTTCTTCAAGAATTTCTGGTACTTCTTCAAGTCCTAGTGGTCTTACGAGAATTATTGGAATATCATATGTTTCGCCTGCTTTTAGGAGATCTTCAAAAAGTTCCTTATTGTCCTTATAAAGGCCGGATAAAAGGATTATTCCATCAACTTTTCCGTAAAAGTCATCTCCTGCATGTGCATAGGAGCCTGAAATGGATTCTTTCCATAGAAAATCAACTTTTGAGAATAGCTTTTCTGTAAATTGACCATATTCATTTTTCATATCAACGCCTTGGCTTATGATAAGATTGTAGATTTTGTCATCTTTTTCATCTTCAAACATTTTAACACCTTGTTTTAATTTTATTATATGTAATATAAAAATTATTTAGTTTTTCAAAATATTTATTACATTTAAAGTATTATCTATTTATAGAATTACAAATAAGGAAATATTTTATGAAAGCGGCTGTAATTGGTTTAGGAGTAGAAGGAAAAAAAGCTGTAACTTCTCTTTTAAGACATGGATGGGAGGTTTATGCTACAGATTTGAATATTAATGTTGACTTGACAGGCTTGAATTTGCCACGCTTATCAATGAATAGGTTGGATACCGAGCAGACAATTTCCATTGTCGGAGACAATCTGACTGTTGATTTGGGATTCACAAACCCATATGCTGTTGAACAGTGTGATGCAATTGCCATCAGCCCAAGCATGTTTGGAGGGGCATTTGCTGAGAGATTACTTGAAAACGGGCTTTTATTAAGTGATGTTGTTGATAAACATAAGAAAATGTTCACAATCGGGATTACAGGCACCAACGGAAAGACCACTACAGTCCACATGCTTAAAAACATTTTGGAGGGCGCCGGCAAGAAAGTGTTAGTTGGAGGAAACGGCGGAGGAGGCTTTTCAGGATACTATGATTTGATGCTGGAGGCCAATGACGGCGATTATGACATTTTGCTTGTTGAAGTCTGTGACATGACTCTTGACTTTTGCAGATACTGCTTTGATTTTGACTTTATCGGCCTTACAAATATAGGAAACGACCATATGGATGTTCACAAAACCATTGCCAATTATAAGGATACCTTGGTCAGGTTTTTCGCTGATAAGACAATATTTACCGCTTTCAATCAGGATTTCAACAGTGATTTCAAGGAATCCGCAAGCAAGCACATCCCATATTTCGAATATCAGGATGAACTGCAGCTTTTCGGCAAGTTCAATTTGCTGAATGCCGGCTTGGCAACAGCGATTTCAAGGGAATTGAAGATACCTAAGGATGTCATAAGGTCCACCCTTTCACAGTTCAAAGCGGTCGAAGGCAGAATGGATGTTTACAAAATCAATGATGCGTCAGTCTATGTTGGTAAAACAGACAACTCCGATGCATTGGCTTCAATATTGTCTGAAAAGGATTTCTATGCAATATTCATAGGAACTCCTCGCCATAATGAGGAACATAGGCTTGATATCTTGGATGTTGCCGTAAAATACAATCCTGAAGTTATCGTATTGTTCCCGGGTCTTGATGATACATTGGATATGGCCATTTACAGGCTCAATTCATTGGGTTATGAAGGAAATGTGATTACAGTAAGTTCTCTTGATGAAATAATCGAATTTGTTGCAGAGTACTCACATGAAGAGGCCATTCTGATTGGGGGTAATGGTCAAGATACCATTATTGAAATTCAGGAAAGGATTAAGTTAATCTCTGAAAAACTGATGTAATATAACAAGCTATATATAGTATAATAGATATAGATAAATTATTATTATAATATAAATGGTGTATTGCATGAGTAAAAGTTGGAGAAGTAGATCAATTACAATTTGTTTAGCATTGTTTTTCGCATGCGTTCTTTTATTTGCATTCACTTTTGTCAATAGCGCTCCATATACAGGTCAATCCATTGCCGAAACTTATAATTTGACCGTTGGTCAATCAATATTTGAAGGGGACTCAATTTTAGGGCAAAATGACCCGATAGAACTCCCATTATTATCAAACATAGGATTTATTGTTCACCAAATTCAAGCTTTGGACATTCAAGGCCTATTGATGTCAGTTTCCACTGGTGTTGTGCCTTTTGACTTTGCAAGTGTATCAAGTGAAGGAATCGATTCATACGGAAATGCAAAAGATATCGTTGGGCCAGGATATTTGACTTTTGAAGGAGATAAATTAGCTGTTAAAGGGCCTGATAATTATGTATGGGGGTATAGTGCACCATCTAAAGTATTAACAAAAACAGTTAATGGGGTAGATATTGTAGAAGACGGAAAAGTAATAAAATCAGTTCCTGTAAGTGAAATCAAAAACCTTGATTTCAAGAGTGACTATTATAATAATGACACTATCGTAAGCTGGTACAATTATGATGCTTCCGAAGGAGACAATTTTACACTGGAGAAAGGGATGGTAGGATTTTCCGATGGAAGAAATGACATCAACGCTTCCAGTGTACCGCTGATTTTCGGACAGGATGTAGTGGATTATGCTGCAGAGTATCCTACAGGTTCTCCTATCCTGTTGTATTCAGGTAATTATACTGAAGAACAGGCTGACATTTACGGAACATCTTTAGGATCACACCCTGAATACGGTGACGGAATAAGGGAAATCAACGCAAGACAATTTGTCGAAGCATGGAATGGAACTGTCATACCACCTAATTCAACCAGCAGTGGTAGAGATTACATATACTTCGAATCAGCTAGCGACAAATCCGCACCAGGTGGAAGCGCAGCACACGGAGTATGTCCATCTGCAAGAGCATTAAGAGATGCAGTGCTTGCAGAAGGATTTGAAATGCCAGTAGGTATGACTGGTGATGAAAATGCAGTTTTATATGGTTACAACCCTGCAAGTGGAATTACAGTAACAAACAACCACGACTACCCTGTCAGAATCAATATGTGGGTAGAAGGTGAAGGTACAGGTATGGGTATCTACTGTAGTCTCACAAGATATATCCCGAGCTGATATATCTTACATTTTTTCTTTTTTTATGACAATTTCAACTATAATCACTGCAGCTGGAAAAAATTCCAGAATGAGAAAAGACCAGATTTCTCGAAATTTAGATTTGACAAATAAACTTATTTTACCATTCAACAACAAGACTGTTTTGGAGACAACCATCGACAATGCATTATCCGCAAATATTGATGAATGCATTGTGGTACTTGGTCATTATGCTAGTGAAATAAAAGAAGCTATTGGCGATAATTATGATGCTTCAGTAAAGTTCATAGAAAACAATCCTGTTGATGTAGGTTTATCAGTTTCTCTTTTCAATGGTTTATCAAATTCAAAATCTGATTATGCCCTATGCATAACAGGTGACCAGCCTACAGTATCAACAGAAACATTCAACAGGATGATTGAAGTAAGCCAAAACTCCGAAAATCCTGAAAGGACAATTGCAATTTTGAGAAGAAGAAAAACAGGATTATTAGATACGGCTGAAGGTCTTGGAATGCCGTTCGTTGCACATAGGAAAAATCTGATGGCATATCTTGAAAATGAGGATGACAACTTAAATCCGATACTTAGAAAAATATTTGCTGATGGCTATACGTTTTATGGAATAAAAGAAAAAAATGAAAAGGAATTGTTGAATATCAATCATTATGAAGATTATCTAAATCTCCTAGATTGATTCCAATCCTGAAATAACTTCTTCGATTTTGGCAGCGCTTATTCCAACGGTCATTTCGTTGTCTTTTATGTCTGCCGCTTTTCTGGAACCGTCACAGCCTAATGTGAAATTGATTCCATCTGAAATATATGGGTTTGCGAATGCATCTCCACACAATGATTGGATACCTGCAAATGAAGGGGTGATCTTTTCACCTGTCTTGTAGACAATGCTTTGCGCAAGAATCATTCCGCCTACAGGTTCAGTTATAATTTCAATGACATCCGCTTCAAAGTCGGCTTCGTCAAGAGGTGCATAGATAATTCCCCAGTGTTCATCTTCAACGATGGAAAGTTTTGAAGTGAGTTTTTTTGCAGTTTCAAGGTCTTGGAATCTGCCCAATGAGAAATATTTTTCACCGTTAGCCAATTTTGGAGGCATGTCTCTAAGTCCAATGGCTCCAGCTCCACCTAAACATGCTTGCTGTTCAAGTGTGGAGTAGAATTTGTTGCCTAATGATGCTTTTCTAACCATTTCGCAATGTCTGATTTTTTCATCAATCAAATCATAACCTTCAATAAGGTCATCTTCAGTTTTAATCAGTTTCATTGCAACTGGCTTTGCATCCAATTTGATTTTGCTTTCAATTACCTCGCAATATTTTTGATTTTTTTCTAAATTTGTCATAGAAAACACCCAATATTATATTTGTCTTAAGGAATTTTAAATTCTTTTGTTTGATTGTTGTTTTTGCAGAATGTTTTAAAATCGCATGCGCTGCAGGTTCTTTCGTCTGCTTCCGCTTTCCAAGCATCCTGAATTTTGCAGCCTTTTATTTCATTTATCAATGATTTTTCAATTTCAAATACGACGCTGTCGAATTTTTCAAGGGATTTTTTGATTTCATCATCATCGATATTTATAATTCTTATTGACCTTTCAAGTTTGAACTCGTCGCTCAATTCAGGGGCCTTGTCATCTTCCTGCCAGTTTTGTATCATCTCGAAATCATTTTCATATTTTTCCAGTGTCTCATCATCAATCAAACCGCTGTTCATTTCTTCCTTGATAAGCATCAAATCCTCTTTTGATGGAACGAGTTCATTCAAGTAGAAAATGATTCCCGCAAAGATCGGCTTTGAGTCTTCCTGCTGTGATCTGAGCCAGGAATATGTCAATATCTGCTGTTTGTGGCTTTCCCATTTGTTTTCAGCTTTGGGATTAGTAACTTCAACAGGAGGTCTTTTCATTCCTTTATAATCAATTATGATTTCGTAATCTTCCCCCTCTTTACAATCAGTTATTCTTTTTTGGAAATCCCTGTTTTTCTTCAGAATTTCAATAATCATGTTGTCATAATTGTCCAGATTGCTCTGTTCGATTGTTCTGTTGATTTTCATGGAGGTCAATACGTCGACAACTCCATTGATTCCATAATAGTTGGACCTGCTTCTGTGCTCATCATAGCCCGGCATGTCCCTTATTCCCTTAATCAGCAGTTCTGAGGAGTCAATCAATGGGAAGAGATGTTTTCCCCAAATGTTGATTGCCTTTTCTGCTCTTGCACTTGCCAGCTTCTTGTGGTCATGTTCGTTCAAATCATCAATTGTCAAATCGGTGTCTGGCTGATTTAAGATGCTGTAGAACAGATCCTCGTCATGGGGATAAAGCCCTCTGGCCTGCAGCCTCAAATCAATAAGGTCTTCGATTGGCCTGATGTCTTCCTTCCAATCCCATGGGAAAGGAGTTTTTTCATGCTTCCATTGGATGAAAGCCTCTTCCATCACTCCATGTATGAATTCTCCAAACCATCTTTGCACAGGTTTTGACGGAGGCAATGTGCCTTTGTTCTGGTACCGGTACTGAAGATTGCATGTCAAAAATGACAGCAAATCTCCGGTTAGGCTGTACTCTGGAATTATATAAGCTTTTGATCTTGAAGGTAATTTCATAATTAATCTCCTAAATTAGATAAATCTCCTTAAATCCGACATATTTCTCATCCCTGCTCCATCCAACGGCAATATTCGGAACATCGAAATGGTCGTTATTTTTATCAATTCCTTCAATTGATGGATAAAGTCCAATCAACAGCAATACGCTTTCAGCTCTTGAAAATGCTACGAAATAAAGTCTGATTAAGTCATCAAAGGACTTGTCCTTTTCATTTCTTTCATTTTCTCCAATAGAGCTGTATTTTCTTATTGTATCTTCAATTGTTACTTTATCTTTTATGGATTTTGGAAATCTCCATTTCTGTGTATTGATACGGTTGTTCTTGAATCTGGAACCTACATCGACTATTACCAATGGAAATTCCAGTCCCTTTGACTGGTGTATTGAAAGAACGTTTATCCTATCGTCAGGAAGTGTTTCAAGAAGAGACTCGTCAATGCTGACGCCTCCACTTGCAATAGGTATGAAAATGTTCCATATGGCTTCAAGTACGGATTCCCGTTCCTGCTGTGGATTTTTGAATGAAATGTTTGAATGGTAATCATTGAAAAAGCCTGTTTGAGTAATTGATTTTGTAATGGCTTCCAGATATACGATTCCTTCAACGTCATCCTGCAGTTCCTCTATCCATGTTGTTAATTTATAAGCCAGTTCCATCAGGCTTGCAGTATTCGGCCATTTTGCCTTAGTGCCGTTGCTGTTTGTTTCAGGATAGGGTCTTCTTAGCTGCCAGCGGACAACAAAGTCATTTAATGAGATAGGTTCGTTGGGTTCAGGGTTTAGTTTAATATAATTCTGTGCTCTAAGTCTCCAGATTCTCATGTTCCTTTTAGCGAGATTTGGAATTGTCTTGTCGGAATTCTGTATCTGTGATTCGGGATCGATGCATTCAAGCATCAGGCCGCAGAATATGGCGACAACTTCAATATCCTGAAGGTCAATGCCTCTTGGATTAAACATTTCAATGGGATTTCTAAGTTTCTTAAGGTGTTTTCTTAAGTAATATAGAAATGACTGGGCTCCAAATTGTCTTTCCTTCGGAGAATGTGATAAGATTGCAATGTCTGATGCAGACCCATATTCACTATCCAATGCAAGCCTTATTTTATCAATCCTTTTTCCTGCACGGATGCTTTCATTTTTTATCTCTTTCAGCTTGGCCACATTTCTTTCCCCATTAATCTTTCTGTAGTATTCCTCATCCAAGACCCTCAATACAGGCATTTCGACTTCACCTTTATTGACGAGCCGGTCTATAAGCCTTGCCAAGTCCTGTGACAATATTTCGGAGTTGTTCCTGAACAGTCCCAATACAGGCATTTTGTCCTTTTCAAAGTCCGGTGCGATAATTTTTGGTTTGTTTTTTACCCTTGCCTTTTGATATTCCCCGTCCAGTTCCGCAAACTGGTTGCAGTGGTCGATGATGTTTTCTGTTGAGCGATAGTTGGTTCGCAGGTTAATCTCTTCAATGTCAATGCCCAATCTGTCCTTCGCCCTTTTTTCATAATTGGTGAACAAATCGACAGTAGCTCCCCTGAACCTGTAAAGTGACTGGTCGTCATCGCCGACAACGGTTATGCTACCTCCGTTTTTAAGGGCTGATTCGGCTATTGTAAAGTAGATGTCCTCCTGAATCAGGTTTGTGTCTTGATATTCGTCAATAAGGACTATTTTGACTTCATCCAAAAAAGAATCCAGTTCATTGCTTTTCAGCTTTTGAAGGAATTCGGCTTCAAGCATTGCAAAATCGATTGTGTTTCTTTTGTTTAGGGTTTTTTCATATTCCTTGATGCAGTCAAGTGCCATTCTGAATCCGCTGTTTTGTTTTGTCTTTTCGTATAGCTCGTCCATATCCACCTGGTCATAATAAATCCTGTTTTTCATTTCCATCAGTATTTTGCTCATCTTTGATGGTTCCTGGAGCTTCTGTTTTCCGCTCAGTTCCTTGAGATACTCCACAAGGTCCTTGTTGAGGTACCTTTCGTCTTCAATCAGGATTTTTATCATGGCGGAATTTGCCACGAAATCCTCAATCACTACTGACTGGTTTTCCCCGGGCTTTTTGTTTTCCCTAAGCAATTCCTCTGAAATGCTGTCTGTAGTGCCTATCTTGATTTGGTTGAAATCGATTCTGCCGATTTTTCCAAAGAGTTCAAAATCATCATCGTTTAGGTCAATGAGATGATTTTTCACTGCATCTCCCCATCCCAATATTCTTGAGTACAGTTCGCTAGCCGCTTTTCTTGTAAAGGTAGTAGCTATAATTTCACTTGGGTCAATATCATCAACAAAAATGTATTTCAATATTTTCAATACCATCACGGTTGTTTTTCCGGATCCAGGTCCTGCTACGATGAAAAGGGACTTGTCCGGTTCGGATAGGATGGCCTTTCTTTGATCCATATTTGAGGAGATATCTCTTTTGAGAACATTCACGATAATATCTTCAAATTCATTATATGAAATCATTTTTTGCCTCTTAAGTCTATAATAATTAATTTATGTGTTTAAGGTATTAATAAAGTAAGTGAGTGTGCATTTGAAAAGTTTCTTTTGCAAATTAAATTTGCATTGCATAACTCTAATTTTCGTTTTAGCATAATTTTATATTGATGTATTTCAAGAGATATTCATATGGGAGTAGATATTCTTCCATGATATGCATAAGTTAGGGTATTTTTTTATCCTAACTTTCCCTGTTTTTCAAAAACTCGAATGATTTAAATAGTATTTCAGTTTAAAATAGTAATATTAAAGTTATTTTGCTGAGATTATGTCTGATTCTAATAAAATTGATATGTTTAAAAATGATGTTCGTTATAGGGATAATATCGCCCATGTGGAGACTATCCCTGCAAAAAAGGCGAGCTTCAAAAGAGTTGACGATTTGAATGAAAAAATTGTCAGTTACCTTGAAGCCGAAAACATGAAGCTATACGAGCATCAGGCAGACACCTATGAAGCAATCAAGCAAGGCGAAAACGTAATCATCACTACACCTACAGCATCAGGTAAAACTTTAGCGTTCAACCTGCCGATAATGGAGACAATGATTGAGGATGAAAACGCAACAGCGCTTTACATTTATCCGGCAAAAGCCCTTTCAAATGACCAGCTCCATGTTCTTGAAGGCCTTGAAAAGGATTTGGACATAAAAATCAATCCAAGGACATATGATGGTGACACTGAAAGGATGGACAAAAGGGAAATACGCGAAAAGTCCCGTATCGTTTTGACAAACCCATATCAGCTGCACCTCATTTTGGCATGGCACCATCAGTGGACTAAGTTTTACAAAAACCTGAGATATATTGTTATTGATGAATCACATTATTACAAGGGCGTTTTCGGCTCCAATGTAGCGTTCCTCATAAAAAGATTAAAGAGAATAGCCAATTTCTACGGATCATATCCGCAGTTCATTCTCTCTTCAGCAACCCTTGCAAATCCTTTGGAGCTGGCCAACAGATTGACAGGTGAGGATTTCAAGCTGATTGACAACGACACATCACCAAGCGGGGAAAAGGATTTTGTCTTATACAATCCCTTCAAGAATTACAGGAGAAACCGCGTCAACATTCAAAACGCCCCATCCGTGCACATGGAAACTGAAAACATTTTCATGTACATGATGCTTAAGGAAATTCAAACGTTGTGCTTTACCGTTTCAAGAAAGACTACTGAGCTTATTGCGATGTGGGCCAAAAAGGACATGACACAGGTTAAGGGAAAACTGGCCCATAGGATTGCAGCCTACAGGGCAGGATATAAGCCCGAAGAAAGGCGTGAAATCGAAGAGGGCCTCAAGAGCGGAAAATATTTGGGGGTTACATGCACCAATGCTTTGGAGCTTGGAATAGATATAGGCTCCTTGGATTCTGTCATAATTTCAGGCTATCCCGGAACCATGATATCAACATGGCAGCAGGCGGGACGTGCTGGTAGAAGCAACCAGAAGTCCCTTGCAGTTCTGATAGCTTTCGAAAATCAGCTTGACCAGTATTTCATGAACAATCCGAAGTTCTTTTTTGACAAACCCCATGAAAACGCAATAATCGACCTTACAAATCCGATACTGCAGGAAGCCCATCTGCTGTGCGCAGCAAAGGAACTGCCGCTAAAGCCTGGCGAAGTCTATAAGTATTTCAACATCGATGAGGAGATACTGGATGATTTGGTTTCCAAAAAGGATTTGTACATAAATTCCCGCGGACATTACATGTATCCTTATGATGACAATCCTGCAATGGACCATTCCCTTGATCAGATTTCAGGCCAGGAGTTCAAGGTAATGAACAACGGCAGGCTTCTTGAAACTATGGAAAGGGCACAGGTGTACAGGGAAGCCCATGAAGGGGCAATACTGATAAACAAGGGCGATACCTATGTCGTAAACGGCGTCAACCTCTCAAGGGGATTCGTCAACGTCACACAAAAGGATGTGGACTATCATACTATGGTATTGAACCAGACAGACATCTCAATCAAAAAGAAACTGTCCAAAACCAGATATGGAAAGCTTACAATCCACTTCGGAGAGCTTACTGTAAGCGAGGATTACTTCAAATACAAGAAAATGCAGTTTTCAAAGGCAATTGCAACATATCCTCTTGACTTGCCTCCTTTGAAATTCAATACAAAGGGATTGTGGTTCACAATTCCGAAATATGTAAAGGACAAGCTGGAAGACATGTTTCCAAATGAGGAGGAAGTCTTTGCAGGAGGCCTTCACGGTGCCGAACATGCATTAATCGGACTTTTCCCATTGCATACTATGTGTGACAGGTTCGATATCGGTGGCCTTTCAACAAATTACCATGAGGATACACAGGAGGCAACCATCTTTATTTATGACGGATATGAGGGTGGAATAGGTATTTGTGAAAAGGCAGTGGACGTTTTCATTGACCTTTTGAAGTCCACATTGGATCTGCTCAACAATTGCGATTGCCAGAGCGGATGCCCTGCATGCATCTATTCTCCTAAATGCGGAAACGATAACAAGCCGCTTCATAAGAATGCAACAAAATATATCCTTGAATATATGTGCAAGCTAATCTATAACAACACTTCAGGCGAAAGGGAAGAAATTAACGAGGAAGTGGTTCACAGAAAGCTAGTTGATGAGGCAGACATCCAATACAGTGATGCCTTTGAGCTGTATAATAGGGAGGATTATTCCCAGGCAAAGGATATCCTGAACAACATTCTCGCCAAGGACAAGCATCATGTCAATTCGCTTGCGCTCATGGCCCAAATCCTTTACAAGCAGGACCAGAGGGACATTTCACGAATATTCGTCAAAAAGACATTGGCCATCGACCCGGGAAATGAAACGGCAAATGAGCTGGAAGTGCTTTTAAGCAATATGAACAGCATCACGGAAAATGTTGAAATAAGCACGGTTGATGATGAAGAGGTGCTCTATGAGGAAGCCTATGACTTGTATGATCAGGGCGATTTGGAAGGCTCTTCTGAAATCTTGAAAAAGCTTTTGGATTTCGACAGCAAGAATGCGGATGCCCTGGCTCTTATGGGATTGATATATTACCACTCAGGAATATTTCCGAAGGCAGTGGAATACTTCAAGAAGGCATATAAAATAGATAAGAATGGTGAAATGGTTAAAGAGTTGAAAATGAGAGTTTCTTAAGGTTACCCATATGGGCTGAAACCCTCTTCAAAGTGTTCGCAGACTTTTTCAAGTTCCTCAGGTATGTCTATTTTTTGAGTACAGTGCTCGATGCATGTTCCGCAGTATGTGCATTCGCTTGCAGGAACCTTTTCATCGCCCAGTTTGTCATAGTAAAGTCTGTAAATGTCTGATTCAGGCTGGTTTTTACTTGTGTTGTACAGGTTGAAGTATTCAGGAATCGGAATCATTTCAGGGCATGCATCAATGCAGTATCCGCATTCGCTGCAGGCAACTGCTACTGATTCCCTTAGCTTCAATGCCATCCTTTCTAAAAATTCGTTTTCTTCGCCGGTCAGGACTTCAAAGTTCTCATAGGTATCGCAGTTATCAAGAAGGTCGTCCATTTTGCTCATTCCGCTTAGAACAATTTTAACATGCTCCAGGGATGCGCAGAACCTTATTGCGAAGCTTGCTATTGACTTGTCCGGATTGAACTTTTTAAATTCGTCTTTAATTTCTTCAGAAGGATTTACTATTACTCCTCCTTTTAATGGTTCCATAACGTAAACGTCCAGGCCATGCTCTACGCACAAATCGTAGCATTTGCGGGCTTCAATTGCAGGATCTTCCCAGTCGAGGTAATTAAGTTCCAATTGGACGACATCAAGAAAGTCCCCATACTTGTCCAAAACCTTTTTCAATAGCTTTGAGTCGTCATGGAAGCTGAATCCTATCTTTTTGGCAATTCCGTCAGCTTTCATTTTTTTGACATATTCAAATGAGCCGTGCTTTTCGGCAAGCTTCAGCCATGGAACATTGATGTTGTGTATGAAGAATACGTCAAAATAGTCTATTCCAAGCCTTTCAAGCATTTCATTGACGAATTTGTCGTTGTCTTCGTTTGAAGTCAATGCCCATGTAGGCATCTTGTCGCATATTTTGTATGATTCGCGGGGATATCTTTCCACCACTGCCTTTCTGATAGCTGTTTCGCTTGTTCCGTTGTGATAAGCGTAAGAGGTATCGAAGTAGTTGAATCCCTTTTCCATGTATATGTCAACCATCTGGTTAAACAAGTCCTGGTCAATTGAGGTAGGGTCATTTGCGTCCTTTTGAGGTAGCCTCATGCACCCAAAACCGAATTTTTCTTTGTAATTCATAGTATTATCTCCAATCAATCTTAATATTACTTTGTATGGAGTCATTATTTAAATGTTGCTACTTACAACAATAATTTATTTTTTCTAATTTTTTCCAGTATTACTTGCCTCTTGGCCAAATATTAAATAGCTTTATTAATAAACAAAACTAAATTTATAATATTAATATTATATTATAGAGGAGAAATAAAATGCATGAATTATCAATGGCTCAAGGTATTATTAATGCAGTCATAGACACTGCTGAGGCTAATAACGCAACTGAAGTTAATGAAGTAACTGTTGAACTTGGCAGATTGGCTATGGTTAATCCGGAACAATTAAAGTTTATCTTAGGAGTTCTTGTGGAAAATACGATTGTGGAAGATGCGGAAATCAAATTTGAAGAGATTCCTGTAGAAGTCGAATGTTCCCAATGCAATTTCCATGGAGATGCAATCCTTGACGATAAGGACCATTATGCGCCAATGGTCAGATGCCCAAAATGTGATAGTCTTGCAGTTGAAATTCTCAATGGAAGAGATATTGTTGTTAAAAACATTGTAATAGAAAAACCTGATGAGGAATAAATTATAGGAGTGAAAATATGCACCAAATAGCTGATGTTGAAGTGGCAAAAAACATTATGGACGCTAACAAAAGATTAGCTCATAAAAATTTACATAATTTAGAGGATAACGGCATATTCTGTGTTGATTTTGTTGGAGCAATAGGTTCCGGTAAAACAACATTAATCGAGGAAATCATTGACAATACCGATTACAAAATAGGTGTTCTTGCAGGAGATGTAATCTCCAAATTCGATGCAGGACGTATAGAAAAGCATGACGTTCCTGTTGTAGGATTAAATACTGGTAAGGAATGCCACCTGGATGCCCATTTGGTAGGCCACGGCCTTCATGACTTGCCGCTTGATGACTTGGATTTGGTCATCATCGAAAACGTGGGAAATCTGATTTGCCCTGTCGATTTCGAATTGGGTTCCCATATGAGAATTGTGGTTGTAAGCGTCACTGAAGGTGACGACACTGTAGAAAAGCATCCATTGATTTTCCAAACCTCCGATGCTGTCGTAATCAACAAGGTCGATTTGGCTGAAGCTGTTGGCGCTGATGCCGACAAGATGGTTGAAGACGCCAAAAAATTGAATCCTAATGTTAAAATCATTAAATCCAGTTTAAAAGAAGGTTTCGGATTGGATGAAATCATCAAAGCTATTGATGAAAAGAAAAAAGGATTATAAGCAGTCGGTGGTTTCATGAAAGTATGGATCGACATTTCAAATGCGCCCCATGTCAGGTTCTTCAAGGATGTAATCAAATACCTTGAAGCCGAAGGCGAAGACGTAATAGTTACTGCAAGACAGTTCGGTGACATTCATAAGCTGATGGAACTCTATGACATTGACTTCATTTCTGTCGGAAAGCATGGCGTAAGCCTGTACGACAAGCTGAAGGAGTCAACATCAAGGGTTTACAATCTGGTGGATGTCATACATGACGAAAAGGTGGATGTTGCCCTTAGCAAGCATTCTATTGAACTTCCTAGAATCTCATTCGGTCTGGGAATTCCAAGTTTGTACGTACTGGACAACGAGCATGCATTGGCAGCCAACAAGCTGACCCTGCCTTTATGTGACAGAATCATCACTCCAAAAATCATTGACATGTGGAAACTGATGAAGTTCGGTGCCGATCCCAATACAATCATTTCATATGACGGAACTTCCGAGCTCATGCACTTCAAGAGCTTTGAATACAATGACCATATTTTCAATGACTTGAATCTTGATTTGAAATATCCTAAGACAATCATAATGAGGCCTGAACCTTCACTTGCTTCATATTTGGATGCTGACTGCAGAAAATCAGTATTGTCCCCTATCGTTGATGAGCTTAAGAACTTGGCCAATATCCTTATCATTCCAAGATTCAAGGAACAGGCACACATATTCGAAGGCATAGAAAACGTTCACATCCTCAAGCCTCCTGTAGACACTTCAAGCATAATCAAGAAATGCGATTTGATGATTGGTGCCGGAGGTACAATGAACAGGGAAGCTGCGATTTTGCAGACCCCGGTAATTTCATGTTATCCTGGCGATACCCTGTCAGTAGACCAGTACTACGTTAACAGGGGATTGATGTACAGGACAGTCAATACCGAAGAGGTAATCAACAAGGCATTGGAATTCATCGTCCATCCTCATGAAAAGATTGATGTGAAGACTGATGACCTGTTCCAGATTATTATAGATAACCTTTATGATTTGGCTAAGAATGGTAAATAGTTATTTATAGTAAAAATGTCATATATTATTATGATATTAAATTTTTAATTTTTTTGGGCTGGTAGCTCAGATGGTAGATCGTCGCCTTGGCATGGCGGAGGCCCCGGGTTCAAATCCCGGTCAGTCCATTTTATATTTTTAAAATAAACGAGATTGTGATTATAATATGTTATTAATAGCTCAAAATCATTTACAATTGATTGTAGAAGTTGCTGTAATGCTATTTGTTACATTAGTATTTTGTCTCAACTTGATTCCATTGTCATTAAGTGTAGTGACCTTCCTGTCATTATTCATCATAGGCGGTTTCACACTTCTTTTTGGAGCGGATATTGCATTACTCGTGATATCTTCAAGCCAGGCAGAATTCACTCACCCATTTGGACCAATAGCTTTGCTTGGAGCTGTATCAGCATTAGCAGCGCTGAAAGTCATGAAGGAATCGGGAGTCGATATAAGACCCCTCAGAAGATTTGTTATCCTATTCATTGCAGGAATCACCATATTCGGTGGATTGATGCACAGGTCTTTCCTGTTGTTATGGATTTTAGGTTTGTTTTTAGGTTACCTCATCATATCCAAATCATTCAGGGAAAAAACCGTCATTACAGCCAGAAGAGTTGGAATAGTATTGGGAGCTGCCTTTTTGGGTTTCATATCCCTTGAGCTCTTGGCAAGGATAACAGGAATGACTATCTTTTCACCTCTCCTGAGGTTCGGAAGGATTGAGCAGTATTCAGCATCAAGTATTAAAACAGTATTAAATAACATCCAATTAATCGGACACAGCGGTAAGGCTTCATATTGGGGTGTTGAAGGAACGGCCTTTGCTGAAGGTTACATCACTCTGCCGATGCAGCTGGTATTGTTCTTCGGTTTGCCATTCCCAATGTTTTTCGGTATCCTGGTAAACCAAAAGGATACAATCGACTATATGCTTCCGGGAATATTCGGATACGGTTTTGACTTCGGATATCTTGGATTGATTGGACTTATGGTATTTGTGCTTGGAACAATAGTCATTGGTTTTAAGATATTGACAATGTACAGAGAGAAAAGAGAGAAAAACAACAAGAAATATCTCGGAAGAGAAGTATTGTTAACAGGCGCATTAGCGGCATTTTGTGCACAGGCTTTAATCGGCCTATTCATATTTAACAGAACAATCAACGGTATGGCATTATTAACATTCATATTCATAGGCGCGCTGATTCTAGCTAATGTAGTCACACTCAAAACCAGATCGTAGGGAGAGGTATTATGAAAGCATTAGTATTATTGGGATGTCCTGAAACTCCATCACAAACTCCGATGGCAGTTTATGTCTTCAACAAATTGACCAAAATGGGTTATGATGTCACAATAGCTGCCAATCCAGCGGCATCCAAATTAGTTAAAATATCCGACCCTGAAGGTTTCTATAATCTTAATATAGTTGATTTGGAAAGAAGTTTAGGTGAAATCAACGAAGGGGATTATGATTTGTTGGTCGGCTTTGTACATAAAGACGCGGCAGCCTCATTTTTCGTAACATTCGACCAAATCCTGAACACAAAATCCCTTGCACTTGTATTTTCAAGGGATGCGGATGAAGTGGCTGAATTTGTTAGCATGATTGAGGAAAGCGGAAGCAATGCCAAAATAGTTTCTGTAAGAGCGTTCCACAATCCTTCTCCAATCAAGGTCAAATTCGACAAAGCAATTAAGGAGTTTGAATAAAATGTCATTCTGTTTAGATACTTACCTTCAACAATCCGATAACTACGAGATTCACGCATCAAAGGCAGGTTTTAAGGACTGTGCAATGATTATCCGATTCAAGGCTGATGATATTGTATACATCAAGCCTGGAGATGAGGTCTTAGGCGTTAGAGTCATAGGCATTCCTCCAATTCCAATCGGTTTCGACAATGAAAAGGGAACTGTTTTTTTACCGTACACAAAACCTTGCCACGGAACTTCAGTGGTTGAATTGCCGATTGATGCAGAAGAAGTCGAAAAAATCAGAAAACTTGATACCGGTAACAAAAAATGAGATCTACAGTTGTAGGTAGCTTTCCGGCTGAGGAAAGCTCACCGTCTAATTTTAAGGATAAATTGCTCAATGCATTCGGTTCATACGACCCCTTCAAGGAAGCAATTAAAAGCAGCGTCATCGCACAGCTTGATGCAGGCGTAGATATAGTCTCTGACGGCCAGGTAAGGGGAGATATGGTTTCCATTTTTACAAGATACATTCCTGGAATGAAGCTGGAGGACGGAAACACATTCATCGTTTCAAAAATCAGAAGGCCCACCCAGGAAATATCAATCAGTGACCTGCTATATGCCAAGAAGGTCATGAAGGAGTATTTCGGAGGCAATATTCCCGAAGGAAAAGGAGTCAAGGGGATAATTACAGGTCCGAATACCATAGTTCATTCCTCAAGAATCACTTCATTTTATAAGAATAAGGAGGACGCCATAATCGATCTTGCACATTCGCTTAAATTCGAAGTAGATGCAATAATTAAAAAGGTTAGTCCTGTTTATATCCAAATAGATGAACCTTTCTTGTCAACAGGCATGGTTGACATGAAAGTTGCCAAAGAAGCAATCGACATCCTACATGAGGGCATGGAAATTCCGCTTGGAATGCATGTTTGCGGCACACTTGACAATGCATTCAAGGATTTGGCCAACTTCAATGTTGACATTCTTGACATGGAATTTGCAGGAAACGACGTAAATCTTGGCGTTCTTGAAAAGAATTCTGCTTTGATTGGAAATAAGAAAATAGGATTCGGATGTGTGGATTCTTCTGTAAATGAAGTGGATGACATTGAAGATATCGACTATCTTGTTTCAAAGGCAGTTGACATTGTCGGCAAGGACAATCTCTTGCTTGATCCTGACTGCGGTTTGAGAAGGGCGCCAAAGGATGTTGCCTTTAAAAAGCTGGAACTGATGAACCAGATTAAGGATAAGTACAGCTGATTTTTTTAAGTTATGAATGTTCACAATTAACGTTCAATAATTTTTTCTTTTTTTTTTTTATTCAATGTTCATTTTTAGAGGTTAATGTTGATGAAGCGAATTTTTTCAAAAAGTCTTCAACTTCGGGTTTTGACCTGCTTTTGAAAAGTGAAGTAAATGATTTTTGATTGAATCATTTCGGCAATTTCTTGAAATTTCACCCAAAAAATTTGGATAGGTATAATTTTTTTGTGCATGAATCTGGAGATGTTGATGTGATCCTTAAGCAGCTGAAAATGAAAGATTTTTCCCGATTTTTTCTACAATAGAAAATTTTTTTTATTCTATTAGATACTGTTTTGTTTAGCTATTTTTCATTTTTTTATTAGTTTGCATTTATATATTTTCTATTTTTTTTAATAATATTATTTCATTTGTCAGTTAAATTAAACTGCGGTATTATTGATTTTTCATCTGATATATTTCATGCTGTTTATGAACAGATTAATTTTTTTCAGCCATGTTTCTATTTATGTTTTGAATTTTATCTTTTATTTTTTTTAAGAAATATCTTTTGCCCTACTTTTTTGTAAATAAATTGCAACAAAAAATCTCAAATATATTATACATTCAATATGTTAAAATATTATTAAAGGTAACATTCTTTTAACTGTAAGAAAAAATTTACTTAATTTGAATAATTTATGTTACATATTTTCCATTTTGTTTAGAATATATTATAAAATCTAAAATTTATTCAATAAAAATTAATCTATTGTAGACATACTTTTATATAACTATATTTTTTATGTATAATATGTAATAGTATACTTGCTGTTCAATAGGGTTTTCTATTCGATGGGAGTATATGGGTATTCAAATTGTTAAAAGAGGTTAATTAGATGGTAAATTTTAGACATATAAAATTTTTTACAATAATTTTCATTCTCATAATCTCTATGAATTTTGTAATGGCGAGTGATGGAGCTGATGATAATTCCATCATCGCCCAAGAAAGCGAAGCGCCAAGCATTATTGGCGATTCGAATAATATAGAGGTTTATGTTGATCCAAGTCAAAGCGGAGGGGGGAATGGTACTAAGGATTCTCCTTACAACAGCATTCAAGCCGCTTTAGACAACTTGGATAGTGGAAAATCGAATACGATAATTTTGAAAGACGGAAATTATACGGGTGAGTCTAACTCAAGGATTTCACTCATAGGAAACTTGACTATAAAAGCTGACGAAGGTGCAAAACCGATTATTACTGGAAGTGGTTCCAATGACTATTGGACCTTGACAGGTTCCAATGTTTTATTGCAGGGGATTACATTCATTTCTAAAGATGTATCTAATTCAGATAAAGGATTTATTACAGCATCTAATATTGGAAATTTAACCATTTCCGGTTGTACCTTTGAAAATA
>NZ_CAMVEE010000023.1 GCF_947166415.1 uncultured Methanobrevibacter sp.
GATAAAGTCACTGACAAATTACAAAAGATTTCTGATTTGGGTCTTGGATATTTGACATTGGGTGAAGCAACTCCGACATTATCGGGTGGTGAGGCGCAAAGACTTAAATTAGCCTCTGAAATTGGAAAATCCCAGAAAAATTCAATATTCATCTTTGATGAGCCGACAATAGGTCTTCATCCACTTGATGTGAAAGTGTTGATTGATGTTTTTGACCATTTAATAGAAAAGGGAGCTACGGTCATAGTAATTGAACATGACTTGGATTTGATTGCCAATGCTGATTATATTATTGACATGGGAATAAGTGATGATAATGTTGCTGGTGAAATCTTGGCTGAGGGCAGTCTTGAAACAGTTGTCTATTCCAAAAACAGTTTAACAGGTAAATATTTGGCCGAAAAAGAGTTATTTTAGTTTCATTAATAAAAAAATAAAAAAGAGTAAGGATATAAAATTTAGTCGTTAGCTAAATTGTCGAAATATCCTTGGATAAATACAACTGGAGTTCCTTTATCTCCGGAACCGCTTGTCAAGTCGCATAATGAACCGATTAAGTCGGTCAATACTCTTGGTGTAGTTCCTTCGGTAATCATTTGTCCAGTCAAGTCAGCATCTTTTTCTTTAATTTCTTTTTTAATTGCTTCTTTCAATTCGTCGCCTTTTAAGTCAGCGAATTTATTGTCAGAAACATATTTCAATTTGATTTCATTTGGATATCCTACTAATCCGCTGGTGTGTGCTGGTGATACAACAGGATCAGCTAATTCCCAAATCTTTCCAACAGGGTCTTTGAATGCTCCGTCACCGTAAACCATTACTTCAATTTGTTTGCCGGTAAGGTCAATCAGTCTTTTTTGAACTTCATTGACTAGTGTGTCGCCTGTTTTTGGGAATAATTTTAATTTTTCTTCTGTAGCTTTGTTGGAACCTAGCACTCCATAATCAGGATTGAAACCTGAATCTCCGATAGGTTCTGCTAAAACGTGATGTAATCCGTATACTGTAGCTCCTTCTGCTTTGAGTATTTTTATGGTTTTTTCTCTTGTGTGGATATCACAAGCTAAAATGTCTTTATTGTAATCAAGAATTGTTTTTATGTCGTTTGAGAATACAAATTCAACTTCACAGTCTTCTGCTTCGATTAATTCTCTGTAGAAGTCGATCATGTTGATTCCGGTAAATGGATGTTTCCATGACCCGAAGGTTTCATTATATTCTTCTTCGGTGATGACGCTTCCTAAATTGTATTCACTTTCATCTAAAACCTGTTCATCTAAAATGCCGTTTCCAACTTCATCTGCAGGGAATGATGTTAAAAGTGTAATCTTGTCCATTCCTCTAGCAATACCTTTTAAGATAATGGAAAATCTGTTTCTACTTAAAATAGGGTTTATTAAACCGATGTTTTTAGATGGGAATTTGTTTTGCACGTCTTGTGCAACATCATCTACGGTTACATAATTTCCTTCTGAAATAGCTACAACCGCTTCGGTAATTGCAACTACATCTTTGTCTTGGAATTCAAATCCTTCGCTTTCTTTACCTTGCATCAATGAATCTATGACTATGGTAGCCAGATCATCGTTTTCTTTAACAATTGGTGTTCTTATTCCACGTACTACAGTACCAACACATCTCATTTTTTATTACTCCTAATAAAATTATAAACATTTTTGTTAGATAAACCTAACAACCTATTAACTTTATATTTTTTAATAATATATATAGATTAAGTTTTAATGTTCATTTTTCATCTTGTACAACCCAAAAGGGAAATACATATATTAAAGTAAATTATATATAAATATATATAACTAGTTAAATGGAGGTAAAAAATATGAACGCTATTATTGCAGCAATTTTATCCTTTATAATTCCAGGATTAGGTCAAGCTGTTTCTGGTGACATTAAGAAAGGGGTAATTTTCTTTGTTATTGCATTAATTATGGGTCTTATCGCAGGTTTAATATTCCAAAGTTGGGTAATATATATTATAAATCTTGCAATTGCCGTATATGCTGCTTATGACGCATATCAAATGAACGCATAAGAAAAATTCAATAATCTTTCTTTTTATTTTTTTTTTAAATTTTCACAAAGGCAAACATTTTTTTGTAAACACTTCTATTCCAATTACATACAGTACGATACCAATCACTGCCAGAATAATGAAATCTCCTATATAATCACTTCCTGCAAGTATGTTGGAAGTGTTGAATAGGGTTGTTAGTGTGATATATTTCAATATCTCCAAATCCTCTGAAACTTTAATGAGCAAATTCACTATAAAGAAGAATAGGGGTATTCCACCGCCAATGATAAGTGAATGTTTTGAATTGTTGAATATGCATGATGCTACAAAACAGATTGAACTTATCGCAAAATGGAATAAGAACACTCCTACATTGAGCATTAGGAATGTATCCACATCTAGGGAATCCGGCTGGGTGATGTTGGCAACTGTAATTCCCACTATGCTTGCAATAATCCACATCAATAGAAGAGATAAAATGAGATATAACGCGCTGGATATTACGATATCCCTTCTGGATACGGGTGTTGAGAGATAATTTGCCATACTGCCGTCGTCAACTTTTGCTGCAATCAGATTATTTCCCACGATGATGGAATAAAGCATTGGAAACAATATTGCCATAAGAGCATAAAATGAGTTGGATAGGAATTCCACAAAAGTGGTTCCGGTAATGATATTCGATGCGAATGTGCCGTTCACGGCTGATTCAATGCCGACCATTGATGTTGGGGTGAATACAGTGGATATCACTGTTAGGAATGCGCACAGGATAATTGTAAATATTGCCAAAAATATTATATTTGATTTGATGGCCTGCTTAAAGTAAGGAATATTAATCATCGCCATCACCTTCGTAGAATTTCATGAAATACTCTTCAAGAGATTTTTCTTTCTCTTTTAAGTAGGTTAGATTGCAGGTTGACAAATCAGCTATGAGGACGTTGATGTTTTCATCGGTTATGGTTATGGATAACTCTTTTTCACGGCCTATGGTGGAATTAGGGTATGATTCGGCCATTTTTTTCAGGTCTTCGTCATTTTTAAATTTGGCGATGTATGTTTTCTCTTCATTGTTTCTCAAGGCATCCATATTCAGTTCCTTTATTAAATTTCCCTCTTTGACAATTCCGACCCTGTCGCATACTTTGCTTACTTCTTCAAAGATGTGTGAAGACATGAAGATTGTTTTTCCTTTTTGCTTTTCTTTTTCAACCAAATCTATAAATCTCTCTTGCATCAAAGGATCCAAACCGCTGGTCGGTTCGTCCAGCAGGATTACGTCCGGGTCGTGCATGAATGTTGCAACTATAGCTATTTTCTGTTTCATCCCTTTGCTCATTTTCTTGATGTTTGTATTGGGATTTATCTTAAAGTATTCGAGCAATTCATCAGCATAGTCAAATGATTTCATTTTGCGCATTTTTGAGATTAATTTTAGGTACTGGAGCCCGTTCATGTCATTGGGAAGTGCAATTTCACCGGCAAGGTATCCTGTAAATTCCTTTATTTTTTCTTTATCCTGCCAGGAGTCTAGGCTGTTAATTGTGATATTCCCGTCATCAGCTTTGCTGAATCCCATGATATGCCTCATTGTTGTTGACTTTCCGGCTCCATTTGGACCAAGAAAACCATAAACTTCGCCCTTTTTTATATTTAATGTCAAATCGAATATGCCCCTATGGTCGCCGTAATCCTTGGTTAAATGATTTATTTCTATCATTTCCTCACTTCCCATGTTTGAATGTTTAAATTATTTTTTTGGATATTTATATAATTTTTTCATTTCATCCATTTTGGAACCAATTCTTCAAAAGTTTAAATATTCATTGGATATAACTATTATTAGGTGATTAAATGGATAATAAAATTATTGCAATCATTGTTGCTGTCATAGCCGTTGTCGCTATTGGAGGATATTTCCTCCTGGGCAGCGGAAGTGACACAGTAACAATCGGATATTTACCGTCAGACCATGATGCAGCATTGTTTATTGCAGATGCACAAGGTAAATTCGCTGAAAAAGGAATCAACACAAAGCTGGTTCAGTTCAATAACGGAGGAGACTTGATGACTGCCATGGCCAGTGGGGATGTTGATGTGGGGTATGTAGGAATCACTCCCGTTTTGTCTTCAATCGAAAAGGGAGTCCCTGTGAAGGTCATTTCTGCAGCTCAGACTGAAGGAAGTGGAATAGTTGTTGCTAAAGACTCTGGAATCAACTCAGTTTCAGATTTGGCCGGCAAAAAAATAGCCACTCCTGGGGAAGCTTCAATCCAGCACATGCTGCTAACTTATTATTTGAAACAAAACGGCATGTCAATTGATGATGTTAAAGTTTCAGCAATGAAAGTTCCGTCAATGAATGATGCTCTTAAAACCAATAAGATTGATGGTATGATTACTTTCGAGCCTTACGTAACTATCGCTGAGGAAAACGGTGCGAAAGTATTGGTGGATTCATCCGATATCTTGCCGAACCATCCATGTTGTGTTGTTGTAGCTTCAGATGACTTCATTAAAAACCATGAGAACGAAACTAAAACCATTTTGGAAATTCATAAGGATGCCACAGCATTTGTCAATAACAATACTGATGAGGCTGCAGGCCTTTTACCTGCTGACATTGTAAAGGATGTTGAAGTGGAGAAAAAAGCCCTTGCAGGATTCCCATTAATATCTGGTTTGGATGATAATTATAAAAAGGATGTTATGGACTTTATGAATTTGGAAGTTGAATTGGGTGTTTTAAAGAAACCTATTTCACAAGATAAGATATTTTGGCAAAGTAGTTAATTTAACTACTCTTTTTTTCTTTTTGTTTTTTTTTGAATAATGTTTAAATACTATAAAAAATATAACAATTGTTATCATAATATGTTATTATGATCTATCAAATAATGGGAGGGTAATATATGTGTGAAATCTTTTGTTTTAATTCAAATACGCCAAAAAAAATTAATGAGTGCCTGCAATGTTTTTATAATCACTCTGAAGACCATCCGCACGGATGGGGATTAGCCAATATGCAATCAAATGAATTTGTTATAGATAAAGAACCTGTAAAAGCAACATGCAGTCAACACTTAAAGGACATATTGTCCCATCCCGTTATTGGTAAGAATGTATTCGCTCATATCAGATTAGCTACTGTAGGTGAAATTGTATCTCCCAATTGTCATCCGTTCACAAAAGCAGATGATAACAACAGGTCATGGATGCTGATTCATAATGGGACCATATTTGATTATCCGAAGCTTGACGAATACATAGATAAGGAAAGTGGCGACACTGATTCTGAGCGGATATTGTTATACATCATAGATAAAATTAATGAATTTGAAAAGTCTAAAGATGCACCATCAACAATAAAAGAGAGATTCAATATATTGACAGAAATTGTTGAAGACCTATCAAAAAACAACAAGTTAAATTTAATGATTTACGATGGTGACTTGACGTATATCCATTCCAATATGAAGGATTCACTTTATTATCTTAAAAACGAAGAAGGTTTCCTGGTTGCCACAACCCCCTTAACTGATGATGAAAATTGGAAACCTGCCGAGACAAATAAGTTATTCGGATTAATAGATGGAAATATCATTTTTGAAAGTGGAGAGCATGAAAACGAATTCATATTGACTGAAGAACATGAAAAATCAATGGATGACTTTTTAAAATCAATAACTAGAGATGAAATTAATGATTAATAGTGAATTAGTTAAAGACAAGTTGTATGAGGAGTTTATCAAACCAACAAATCAAAGAAAAAATTATATTGGTATAGAAATCGAAATTCCAATCATTAATCTTGAAAAGAAAGCTGTTGACTTCAGTGTTGTTCACCAGATTACACAAAAATTTTTGAATCAATTTGATGATTTCAAGGAAGATGGAATTGATTATGACGGCAATGCATATTCACTTAAAAATTCAAAAACCGACGATATTGTCTGTTATGACTGTTCCTACAACAACATTGAATTTGCGATGGGTAGAGAAAAGGATTTGTTTTCCATAAATGATCGCTTTTGTGAGTATTATTCATTTACAAAAGAAAGTTTTGAGGAATTTAACCATACATTAACTGGAATGGGCATAAATCCATATAGGAAATATAATAACCATATTCCAATTCCATCAGAACGCTATTTGATGTTATATCATCATTTGCAGTCTTTTGAAAATTATAGGGACTTGCCGTTTCCTTTCCATCAATATCCTGAATACGGGATGTTTTCATCTGCGTCTCAAGTGCAGTTAGATGTTTATAAGGATGAGTTGGTAAAAACAATCAATGTATTTTCAAAAATCGAGCCAATCAAGGCTTTGCTGTTTTCAAATTCTGTTCTGTTTGATGAAAACAAGCATCTGACATGTTTTAGGGATGTGTTATGGGAGTATTCTACTCATGGTGTCAATCCCCATAACATTGGAATGTATGATGTCGATTTTAAGGATGTTGCTGATTTGCATGCATATCTTGAATCTTTGAATATGTATTGCGTAATGCGCAGCGGAGTGTATATTAATTTTCCATCAATCAATGTTTTAGATTATTTCAAAGCGGAAAATGTCACTGGTGAAGCGTTCTGTGGTGGAGAATACAAGCAAATTGATGTAAAGCCTCGCATTGAAGATATAAAATATTTAAGGCCATTCAAATTTATCAATTTGACATTTAGGGGAACTGTTGAGTTTAGAAGCGTATGCACACAGCCAATCAAGGACTCAATGTCTGTAGCAGCATTCCATTTGGGCCTTAAGGAAAAGCTTGATGAATTGGAGGTGTTGATTGGTGGTGATGAAGTGATTTACCATAAGGGTTACACTGCAACAGAGCTTAGAAAGCTATTCATTCAGGACGAACTCCCCACCTTCGTTGATAAAAACGAATTATGTGGATTATGTGGTGATATTGTCGATTTGGCATCTGCAGGACTTGAAGAAAGGGGACTTGGTGAAGAAGTGTTTTTGAAACCTTTGTATGAACGTATAAAAAATCATACAAATCCTGGAAAAAATTTAATTAATTCATTGAACAATAATATAGAAATAGAAAAACTAATCGAAGAATACGGCAAACCATGTGATATATAGTGGGGGATTGAATGAACTTATTGAATTTATCAAAATTATCTTTGGATGAGATGTTATCCGGTTCATTTGGAATTGAATGGGAAAGTCTGCGTGCCAGAGGGGATGGAGAATTGGCTTTAACTCCACATCCTGAACTGTTTGGGGATAAGCTAAAAAATCCATTAGTTACCACTGACTTTTCAGAAAGCCAAATTGAGATAATAACTCCAACTTTCAACACTATTGATGAAACTTTCGATACATTCTCTTTGATTGCTGATTTGGTGAATGCATCACTTCCTTATGATGAATATCTTTGGTTTCAGTCAATTCCATGTATTTTGCCTTATGGAGACCAGATTCCAATAGCCCAATACTCTGGGGAAGGCAAGTCATCTCAGAGGTATCGTGAAGATCTGGCAAAGAAATATGGTCTTAAAAAGCAGATGATTTCTGGAATCCATTTCAACTTTTCATTTTCAGTTGAATTCCTAAAAAAGATTTATGAACTTGAGGAAAGCCCTTTGACATTCAAGGAGTTTAAGAACAATGTTTATCTCAAAATAGCCAGAAATTACCTTAGATACTGCTGGCTGATTATCTATTTGACAGGATGTTCAATAGGTTCCCACAATACGTTTTCCAAGGACTGCATTCGTCTGATGGATGCTGAAGATGATTACGGCAGCTTTTACTCAACCAAGGGACCTTCATTTAGAAATTCTTCCTGCGGATATAAGAATTTGAAGGAACTGCTTCCTTCTTATGAATCAGTAGATGCATTCGTAAACGATATCAATTCATTTATCGAAAATGGGGACCTGTCTGAAGCCAAGGAATTGTACACTCAAATTAGGTTAAAACCGAAAAACCCTCAGGACTTGTTGAATTCACTTAAAAATGATGGAATTGAATATATTGAGGTAAGGACTTTGGATGTCAATCCGTTTTATCAGTGCGGACTCATTAGGCAGGATATGAAGTTCCTGCATTTGTTTTTGATTTATATGTTCATTAAGGATGAAACGGATTATGCAGACTGGCAAAGGGAAGCCAAGATAAATGAAGAGAACACTGCTGAAAAGGCTTATGTGGATTCTATGAGATTGCTTAGGGATGGCAAGGAGGTTACCCTTAAAAGTTGGGCTTCCGAAATTATTAATGAGATGTATGGAATGTGTGAAGTGATGGGAGTTGACGAATTCAATATTCTAAATCTGATGCTCAACCGAATTTCAAATCCTGATTTAACCTATGGAAAAAGGCTATTGTTGCTGATTAAGGAAAAGGGTTTTATCAATACTCACATAGAGCTATCCAAAAATAATAAGAGAACAAGTGTCAGCAATCTAAAAAAGATAGATCCTGATGAATATAAACGAATCAAGAAATATGCGGACATGGCATTCTACAAGAAGTGAAATTAATTTTTTTAAATTATTATATAACGATTGTTAATAAAGGTGATGAAATGGATTTTCTAAGACAAACTGATGTTATCCAATGGGTGGACGGAGAGTATAAAACGATTAAAGAAAATAGCGTTGATGATGAATATACTTATCTTTTCATAGATTATCTGCCACCAAGGAAATTTTCCACTTATCCAAAGGATTTGGAGGATTTTGCAGTGGGGTACTGTCTTGGTGAAGGTTTGATTAAGGATTATTCTGACATTAATTCAATCAAGTTGGATGGGACAAACGTATTGGTTTCAACATATCTGAATCATGACCCTGAAGAGGATATGGAACAGGACGGCATTGTCCAAGAAAGAAAAGGGAATTGTGAACATGCATGCGTTTGCAGGCTTTTGGAGTATCAGGGAGTAAACTCTGATAATGCTGGAGGAATCCGGTCAGAGCTAAAAACTATTGAGCTTAACAATTCAGACCTTAAAATCAATGCAACACAAATCATTAAGGATATTAAACATTTGACCGATGAGGCAAAGATTTGGCAAAAAACCGCAGGGGTTCATGTTGCACAGCTGAAATATGAAGATAAAATCATCATTCGTGAAGATGTAAGTCGTCATGTTGCGGTCGACAAGGTAATTGGAGCTGCTGCAAAAGAGGGATATGACTTCAGCAAATGTTACATTTCCTACAGTGGACGGATGCCTGCAGACATGCTGATTAAAGTGATAAGGGTAGGAATTCCTATAATCATTTCAAATGCTTCTCCTGCATCATCAGGAATTGATGTGGCTCGTACGGGTAACATTACGATGATAGGTTTTGTAAGGGACAACAGATTTACTATATTCACAGCACCCGAACGTGTCGATTTGGAAAAATAGCTTTTTTTAAAAAATAAGGATTATAGATGCATCTGCATCTATTTAAATTTCTTCTAGACTGAAAGAAGCCAAGTCTAGCAAATCAAATGTTAATATTTTCGGAGCTACGGTAACTTTTCCGACTCCTGTTATTATTTTATATGCTTCAAATGCTTCCAAACACCCAATTAAATTTGGTGTAGGTCCGATAACAGGTGGAACTCCGGATGTTACATTCTTTAATGCTTCAATTGTTTCATCATTCAATTCTTTTCCAATTGAAGGTAGATTGAACATTTCTTCATATGTCTTTTCGCTGTTAGGCAAAAATACTGTAATTTGCCCCATTGTTCCGTGAATCGCACCGTGAACGTATGCAATTCCCTTTTCTTTAGCTTTCCTTGCCACGATAACTCTGGTGAGGACATTATCAAGAGCATCAATAACTATATCTGAATCTCCAATGACCTTGTCGATGTTTGTCTGGTCTATATGTTCGTTGAATATTGTAGTTTTGACATATGGATTGATTAATCTGACTTTTTCTGCAGCCACTGCGCTTTTGTCAAGGCCCAAATCTGCAATTGATGCTAATGTTTGTCTATTTAAATTCGATAAATCAAAAGCGTCTTTGTCAACCAAAACAAGCTCGCCAACACCCATTCTTGCAAGCATTTCAATGGTTTCTCCACCGATTCCGCCACAGCCGATGACTGTGATTTTTGCATCTTTAAATCTTTCCTGTTCGCTTCTTGTTACTATGCTCATTTGACGGGAAGCTATTTCCCAGTATCCGTCGCCTATGTATCTTGTTGGCATATTTTTCACCTAAATGTTTCTTCTTAGTTTCGGTAATGTTTCCATAAATTTGTCAAGTGCAAGGTCATAACTTTCCAAATCATGACCTTCAATTAATCCGTTTTCAAAAATTGTTATTTTATCCAATTCTATTTTTTCCTCATCGCAGGAAATTATATTTTCTGCATGTTTTTTTGTATGTTCGAGGTTTATTGTGAATGGGAGCTGGTATAAAAATGAATCTCCGTTATAGTCAATAGTGATGCTTTCATTATCATCAATTTGTGACAGATTTAGTGCAACTTTTCCAAATCCTTGCCTTTTTAATGCATCATTGATTTGATTATATTTACATTCACATAAAATTTCATTTACATCATCAACCTCAACTATACCAATTTCTCCAAAATCTCTAACTTTAACTATTTTGCAGCTTGTGTTTGATGAGATATAATCTTCAGCAGCACTGATTCTTTCAATTTTTTCACGGGTAGCGGGAGTGTTTGTAGGAATTCGGGTAGCAAGACAGGTAGTTGATCTAGAATAGGGAATGTTGTTTCTATTCAAATACTCATGAATTTCCTTTGAAGTCAATTTGGCTTCAATCAATGGTGTTTTGAAATTATTTTTATATGTTATGAGTATGCCCGGCCTGTCGTTAACCAAATCACTAATGTTATTGCCGTCGCAGATAAAATCAAAGCCTTTTTCAAGTGCCAACTGTTTAATTTGAGTATACATCAGGTTTCTGCATGTATAGCATCTGCTTGGAGAATTGGATAAGAACTCATCATCATCGTAAAAGTCAATATCAATAATCTCGAGGGATATTGCAAAAGACTGTGACATGTTTTTCACATGTTCAATAAAACCATTTGGGAACAGATGATTGTCAATTGTTATTGCTAATGTTTCTGATGCAACTTTTGAAGATAGATAAGCAATCAATGTTGAATCGGCGCCACCAGAAAAACCAATGGCTACTTTCTTATCTTTCAAAATGTTTTTTACAATATTAATTTTATCTTCAATAATCATTATATCCCTTTAAACGGCCATTATTCTTTTAAATGAGTTTTGCGCATCATGTATTTATGTTTTTCATAATATTTAGTTTTGGAGATTAAAAAAACAATTTTTATAAAATATTTATGAAAACGGGTTTCATGGAAAAAAGAAATTCTTTCGAAAATGCAACTATATAACAATAGTTATTTTTTCCATAAATACAGATAGTGTAATATATTATATAAATTTTTTTATATTGTTTTTAGCTTAAAATTTGATTATGATTACATTTAAATAGCAAGTTTAAACATAATCCATTTTTTTTAAATTCTTTAAATGTTTTTATAGAAAGATTTATATTGCCTCAAAATAATATAACAATCGTTAATTTTTGTGTATAAAAAGGCTATGAGGTAATTAAGGAAAGTTGGAAAGAGGTTGGATTTTTATTAAATTTGTTATCCTCTGGTTTCATTTGTATAAATGAGCCTGCCAATAAGGACAATAGTTGAAAAAAGCAAAAATTGTTAATAAAAATATTTAAAGTGGTATTGTGAGTTTTAATTTAAAATTTAAGGACATAGATGAAACTAGGGAATTAAGAGATGGAAATTATACGATAAATGATTTGTTGAAGGATTTGGATTTATCAGCTCAAACAATCGTTGCCAAACAAAACGGAGAGCTGACCCTTGAAGAAAGTGTAATAAATGACGGAGATGAAATAAAACTGGTTCAAATCATTTATGGAGGATAACTCATATTATTTAAGCTTTAAGAGGTGGTTTCATGTCTGATGAAAATGAAAAAAGGGTTTATAAGCTGCTTATTACTAAGGGAATTGATCCGGATGACCAATATGGGTTCTATAAGGAGAGAATAGATAGCCAAAATGATTTTTCATATATTGAATACAATACCTTGGAAAATGATTTGACTGATGATTTATTTAATGAGATTGATGTAATAGTATTGTTATTTGGCCTATATCATAATAATAAAGAGGTATTTGATGGATTGTTCGAAAAATACAAGGAATTCAATGTTCCCATACTTCTGATTCGCTTTTTTGGAATGGAATTTATTCTAAAAGAGTTGGAAGAGAAATCTGATGCTGTAGTTGGATGGAATCCTCATTGTATTGTTGATGCAATTGAAACTCTGGTGGATGGTGAGGATTGGATAAAACCATGCGATGTTGGTGAGGAATTTTAGTTTTTCGTTTAACTGTATCAAGCATTAATGGACTTTTTTTACAAAATATGGTAAAAATACTAGTCTTTTAGCGATTTTTTTAGAAATATTTAAATATGTTTTAAAGAAATAGTTAGATTGGGGATTCAAATATAACAATTGTTAATTCTATGTATATGTATTTATATTACATGTTTAATATTAATAATTGTAATTAATATAAATTAATTAACGGTGAATATAAAATGAATAAAAAAATAACTTTTATTTTAGTGTTGGCACTTGCTGCATTTCTAGTAATGGGTTCAGCTAGTGCAGGACTCTTCGACTTTTTAGGAGGGGGAGATGACACTGTAAAAATAGGATATTTACCTTCTGATCACGATGCAGCTTTATTTGTAGCTGACGCTCAAGGTTTATATGCTGAAAAAAACATTACTACTGAACTTGTACAATTCAACAACGGTGGAGACTTAATGACTGCTATGGCTAGTGGTGAAGTCGATGTTGGATATGTTGGAATCGCTCCTGTTTTGTCATCTGTTGAAAAAGGAGTTCCTGTAAAAGTTATTTCCTCTGCTCAAACTGAAGGTAGTGGAATTGTCGTAACTAAAAACTCCGGAATTCACTCCGCAGCTGACTTGAAAGGAAAATCAATCGCAACTCCTGGTGAAGCTTCAATTCAATACGTTTTACTTTCATATTACTTAAAACAGAATGGATTATCAACTGATGATTTGAACATTTCTGCAATGAAAGTTCCTTCAATGAATGATGCTTTAAAAACAGGTAAAATTGATGGAATCATCACTTTCCAACCTTACGTAAGCATTGCAGCAAATGACAGCAACAATCAAGTTTTAGCTGATTCATTAGCTATTTTGCCAAACCACCCATGTTGTGTAGTTGTTGCATCCGATGACTTTATCAAAAACCATAAGGATACTGCAAAAGACATCGTAGCTATTCATGAAAACGCAACTAACTTCATAAATGAAAACGTTAAAAACGGCAGTGCTGATAAGGTAGTTAAATTATTACCTGAAGACATTGTAGCAGATCCTGCTTTAGAAGCTCAATCCTTAGCAAGTTTCCCATTCATATCAGGTCTTGACAACAGTTTCAAAGCTGATGTGGATGCATTCCAAAAACTTGAAGTGGATATAGGTATTTTAAACAGTACTGCATCTCACAAGGACTTATACTGGGAAGCATAGTTTAATTACTATGCTTTAATTATTTTTTTTAAAAACTAGTTTTTTTCATATTCTTCTTTTAGTTTTTCCATAACCTGTTTGGTCTTTTCATCTGAAACCTTGTTGATTACCCTTTGATTTTCATATAACCTCTCTAGATAATCTTTTCTTTTGTCTTCATCGACTATTTTGTATCTTGAGAAGTTGGTGAGGGATTCAATCAGTCCGCCAAGGCCTCTGTTGAATGCCCTTGCGCTTTCATCGTTTATAACTAAATTTCGAATTTTTCCGGTTATGAAATAGATGCTGTTGTCGCCTTTGATTGGGAAATTTTCAGGAGTCTTAATGTCCACATCGCAAACGTCAACAATAATGTAAGCTGGAGTGTCTTTAATGGTAGGTATCTCAGTATCGTCGCAATAATATTCCTCGCCTAAGCAATTTAACATTGAATATGTAAAAACAAGAGGATCTTGCGTAATGTTACATGCATACTCTTTAGCATATAACATGTTTTCTAGTGTTTTTGAACCTTCAAATAAGTGGCATTGGACTTTGTCGTCGCCAAGGTATGTGAATCCGAATGGCGCCGCATTCTTTATTCCATCCTTACTTTCTGTGGTAAAGATGCATTCATATTGGAGGTTTTCTTCAATACCTACTTTTCCTAAATCGAAATTCATAGTTTCTCCACGCAAGTATTGTTTTAAAAAAAGAAAAAAAGAGTTAATTTCTCATAAGAGAAATTATAATTTGATTTTAATATCGAGAGCACTTGAGCCTTCTTCGTAAACGAATATTGGGTTGATGTCAAGCTCTGATATTTCAGGGAAGTCTAAAGTTAATCTGGCTACTCTTTTAATAGCTTCTTTGACTTCTTCAACATCGCAAGGTGCTTCTCCTCTGTATCCTGCAAGCAATTTGGATACTTTGGTTTTGTCGATTTGCTCATCGATTTCTTGAGAGGTCATTCCTTTTGCGAGGTTGAATTCCACATCTTCGATAAGGTTTACATAGATTCCACCCATACCGAATGCAATCATTGGTCCGAACTGTTTGTCTCTGATCATACCGACGATGACTTCTTCACCTGAATCCATCATTTTCTGTACTTCGACACCATCAGGAACAATATCCGGATGAGCTGCTTTAGCGTTTGCAATGATTTCTTCGTATGTTGCTTTTGCTTCTTCAGCAGAGGATATTCCTACTTTTACGCCACCAATATCTGATTTGTGTAAAATTTTGTCAGATGCGATTTTAAGCACAACTGGGAATTCCATTTCTTCTGCGAGTTTGGCAGCTTCATCAGCACTTGTTGATAATTTGATAGGTGCTGCTGAAATTCCATATGCTTCAGCAACAGCGTATGCTTCACTACCAAGCAATGTGTCTCTTCCGTCAGCTTTAACTTTATCAAAGATTGCAGCTACTGCATCCTTGTCAACGTCATCCACTTTTTCTACAACGTCATCATACACTCTGTCTTCTAATCTTGCATATCTTGTCATTGCTTCGAGTGCAGTTACTGCTGTTTCTGGGAATACGTAGGTTGGAACTCCATTGTCTCTTAAAGCTTCGTTTGCAGCTTCAAATGATGGTCCTCCCATGTTCACAACAATGATTGGTTTGTCGAATTCTTTTCTTTCTTCCAAGATAGCATTTGCAATTCCGTCAGGATCTGCAGATGCGGTAGGACATACCATAATGATTAAACTGTCAACTTCATCCTGGCTCAATACGATTTCCAAGGATTCTTTGTATCTGCTTACAGGTGCGTCACCCAATACGTCAATAGGGTTTTTAGCACTACCTTCTTCAGTAACGCATTCTTTTAATCTTGCAGTGGTTTCTTCATCGAATTTTACAAGGTTCAAACCTACTTTTTCCATTGCGTCTACGGTAAGTACTCCTCCACCACCTGCATTGGTGATGATGGCTACGTTGTCACCTTTTGGAAGAGGTGCTTTTGAGAATGCTAATCCTAAATCGAATAGTTCGGCCATTGTTTCTACACGCATGATTCCGGATTGGCGGAATGCGGTATCAAATGCCAAGTCACTGCCTGCAAGTGCTCCTGTGTGTGAGGAAGCAGCTTCTGCTCCTGCAGAACTTGAACCTGATTTGAGAACGATGATTGGTTTTTTAAGAGCGGTTTCTCTCATGGTTCTTACAAAGTCTTCATCATCAGAAATGGATTCTAAATAACAGATGATTACTTTAGTTTCATCATCTTCGGCCAAGTATTGTAATAATTCGATTTCACTTACGCCCGCTTTGTTACCTAAACTGATTACTTTACTGAATCCGATACCAGAGGTTACACTCCAGTCGATAATAGCTACCATCATAGCTCCACTTTGTGAAATAAATGCCATGTTTCCTGTTGGTGGCATCATTTGTGAAAATGATCCGTTTAATGGAGTGTGTGAGTCAGTTATTCCTAAACTGTTTGGTCCAATAATGTTTATACCATATTTTTCACCAAGAGCTGTTAATTCAGCTTCTAATTTAGCTCCTTCTTCACCGACTTCTTTAAAACCGGCAGTGATAACTACCATGTTTTCAACGCCAACTTCACCACATTCCTCAACTGCAGTGTTAACGAATACTGAAGGAATTGTAATTATCGCTAAATCTACTTTTCCTGGCACGTCTTTAATGTTTGCGTATGCTTGTTTTCCTAAAATTTCTCCGCCTTTCGGATTTACAGGATAGATTTCGCCTTCAAACCCATCATTGATAAGGTTGTCAACAATAATGTATCCTACTTTTCCTGGGGTATTGGAAGCACCAATAACAGCCACAGATTCAGGTTTAAACATTTTATTGAGATCTATCATATGCTTTTCTCCTTATAATTTCTTGTTAATATCACTAATTTATAATGATAAATAATTAACAATTATTATAATTGTATATTGGGTGATATTGTTATTTAAATATATTGTTGTTTTTCTTTATAAATCTTGTATTATTGTCCTTTTTAATTAATAATTTTTTACCACTTTTTTATAAAAATAAGACTGTTTTTATTAAATTTTTTTCAGCTATTTTTGTGATGATTTTAATATTTTCATGAAACTTTTATAATATAGGATTTTTATAAATATATAGTAATAATAAAATTTTGATATTATAATTTTTTAAAAATTATAGTATATGCAGTTAAGAGGAATAATATGAGCTTAATAATTGCTTACATTGGTAAAAAAGGCTGTGTTATGGCAGCAGATAAAAGAAAAATTGGTTATTTCGGAGATAAAGAAAATTTAAAAACTTTGGAAGACGAATTATACCACGGAATGATCAATGGTGATGAAGCATTTAAAAAAAGAGCTGAAGAATTAGGTATTTCCATAAAAATTACAGATGACGCTTCAAAATTAAAAATCGTCGGAAACTGCGTAAGAGGAGAAGTCAGCACCAAAGGAACCTTTGAAACAAAACGTAGAAGAATCTACGGAACCACCAATGGTTTCCAATTAGTTGAATTGCTGGGTTCTGAGGTTTCCTCCCGTAAGGCTGGTGAAACCGGAATCATAATTTTCGGAAACAATTTTGCCAAAAAAATGGCAGAGAGTTTAATTTCAAAAAAATTCAAGCCATCTTCTAGCCTGAAGGCAAAGGGAGAACAGTTTGAGGAGTTCATAAAAGAGGTTGCATCCAAAACCCCTACAGTGGGTAATAATGTGGATATCCTAAAGCAGGAACCTATTTTCAATCCTTCCGAAGCTCAAAAACATTTGAATGTGACAATTGACAATGACGTTAAGGTATTGGTTAAATTCAGACAATCATTAACAGAACAAATCGTTCAGCAAAGCATTGAAATTGAAATGGCCAACAAAATCATCAACAAGGGAGATATAGGCCGCGTTGTTTCTGTTGACGGAAATATCCTGTATGTTCAACTGAACAGCAAAACACAGGCATTGGATGGAAATTGGAAACAATTGGCTGCTCCGGGTCAGAATGTCATCATGTTCACTGAAAGCAATAATGTAAATGTTGGTGATGAAGTTACTATTGAAAATGAGGATTTACGCCTTAAAAAAGACAAATCTTCATTAAAATGTGATGTAATATTGTGTTCATTATAATCAAGGGGATTTAAATGAAATTAACATTTTTAGGTAGTGGTGGTGGAAGGTTTTCCGCTATCTCTCAAAGAAGAATGACTGGAGGTTTCCGGATAGACAACCTCAACGGTAAAAACTACCATATAGACCCAGGTCCAGGTGCGCTTATAAGGACCTATCAGTTCGGTTTTGATCCCCGCAACCTCAGTGGAGTATTTGTTTCACACGCACATACAGACCATTACAATGATGCGGAAATCCTCATAGAGGCAATGACAAGGGGAATGACAAAACACAACGGCACAATTTTTGGAAGCACCAGCGTTTTGGACGGTTTTGAAAAATGGGGACCATGCATTTCATCCTATCATCAGTCCAAATCCAACAAGGTGATATTAAAACCGGGAGAGGTCGTTGAAACCGATGGATTTAAGGTTAAGGGAACCAAGACAATTCACGGAGACCCTGCAGGTGTAGGATTCCAGATAGATTATAACGGTTTCAAGCTTTCCTACACTTCAGATACAGGCTATTTCGATGAGCTGGCAGAATACCATGAAGGTGCAGACATTTTGATATCCAGCGTATTGAGGCCTGGAAACAAATCAATTTATGGGCATATGTGTTCCCGTAACTTCATAGATTTGATTAATGAAGTGAAACCTAAAGTTGCCGTAATGACTCATTTGGGCCTTAAGATGATTTCTTCAAATCCGGTTACCGAAGCTAAAAAGATTTCAAAGGAAACTGGAGTGAAGGTAATTGCCGCATTTGATGGATTGTCATTCAACGTCAACTACAGCAATCCAAAAAGGTTTAGACTGATTTCACTTAAGGATGCGGAATCTCAAAATCATAGCACTTCACACGCATTATTCAACAGCGAAAGAAGAAACTCCTATCAGACAGCCCTTAAGAATAATGAGTTTGATGAGCTTTCAATAATAAAAAAAGGTAAAAATTAAATTTTTAAGTTTGTAGGGTGGATAAATCCTGAACGAATCATATGGTCTGCAAGAACGATTGCAGTGCTTGATTCTGCTACAACTGTCACTCTAGGACAGATGCAGGGGTCATGTCTTCCTTTAATTTCTATTTTTTTGTTTTCTTTTGTGTTCAGGTCAATTGAATCCTGACACTTTGAAATAGATGGGGTCGGTTTTATGGCTATTCTGGAAACTATAGGCATTCCATTGCTCATTCCACCGATGATTCCTCCGGAATTGTTTGTTTTTGTTATTATCTTATCATTTTCAACGGTATACTCGTCATTGATTTGGGATCCGAAGTGATTTGCCACATCAAATCCGAGGCCAATTTCAACTCCCTTGACAGCGCCGATGTTCATGAGAATCCTTGCAAGGTCCCCATCGAGCCTTTCGAAAACGGGTTCGCCAAGACCTGCAGGCACATTGACAGCTATTGTTTCTACAATTCCTCCAACGGAATCTCCTTCTTCTTTTTTGGCAAGAATCAGTTCTTCCATTTCTTTTGCGGCTTTCAAATCACCGCATCTTACAGGATTCTTTTCGATGTTTTCCTTGATTGTATCATAATCCTGAGGCTCTGCAACAATATCTCCAATCTGGGTTACATGTGAGAATATTTCAATGTTTTGTGTTTTTAAGAGTTTTTTAGCTATTGCGCCACCAATAACATGTCCGATGGTTATTCTTCCGCTTCCACGACCGCCTCCGTTGTAGTCGTAGTTCCCGTATTTCATCATCCATCCGAAGTCTCCATGGGATGGGCGTGGGGTGTCCTTAAACATGGAATAGTCCTTTGAATGCTGATTCTTGTTGAAGATGACTCCGGTAATTGGGGTTCCATCTGTTTTCCCTTCAAAGATTCCTGAAAGGATTTGGACTTCATCTGCTTCCTTTCTTGGAGTGGTTACGCTGCTTGTTCCTGGTTTTCTTTTATCGAGCTCCTTTTGAATATCTTCCTGGCTCAATTCAAGATTTGCTGGGCATCCATCAACAATAGCTCCGACAGCTACTCCATGGCTTGTTCCAAAACTTGTTATTCTAAATTTTTCTCCAATTGAATTTGACATGTTTGGCCTCTTTTTAATGATATGGGAATATTTATTTTTTAAATTATATATTAATTTAGTAAAAATTTTAAATATTTTCAAATTAAAACTAATAATCAAGTGATTATTATGGAATTTCCAACTACAAGAATGAGAAGGCTTAGAAAAAATGCCAAAATACGTGACATAGTTCGTGAAACTAAACTTCAAAAAGAAGACCTGATTTATCCGATTTATTTTAAGGAAGAACTTGAGGGCGATGAAAAAGAGGAAATCTCATCCCTTCCAGGTGAGTTCAGATATTCTCTGGAAAGCGGAGTCGAATTTGCAAAGCAATTGGAAGAAAAAGGATTAAAATCAATTATCGTCTTTGGAATACCTGCAGAAGACACCAAGGATGAAATAGCTTCTCCGGATTATGCAGCGACAGGCATTGTTCAAAAGGCAGTTCGCCGCCTTAAAAAGGAAACCAATCTGGTTGTAATTACTGATGTTTGTTTATGCCAATACACTTCTCATGGTCATTGTGGCATGATTGTCGAAAATGAGGACACAGATGATGGAATTGAAATATTGAATGACGAATCCCTGCCTTACATTGCAAAGGTAGCACTTTCCCATGCCGAAGCCGGTGCAGACATTGTAGCGCCTTCAGACATGATGGATGGAAGGGTAAAGGCCATAAGGGAAAAATTGGATGAAAACGGATTTTACAATGTTATGATCATGTCATATTCCGCAAAATATGCATCTGCATTTTATGAACCTTTCAGAGTAGCGGCATGTTCTTCACCTCACCTTGGAGACAGGAAATCCTATCAAATGGATCCGGCCAATGCTGTTGAGGCAATTCGCGAATGCGAGCTTGATGTGATAGAAGGCTGTGATTTCTTGATGGTAAAGCCTGCACTTCCATACTTGGATGTTGTCCGTATGGTTCGCGACGAATTCATGCTTCCTTTAGTTGCATATAACGTAAGCGGAGAATATGCAATGCTTATGGCAGCAATCGAAAAAGGATTTTTAACAGAAAGGGCAATTTTGGAATCATTGCTTTCAATCAAAAGGGCTGGAGCAGACCTAATAATCACTAATTTCGCACCATATTTACTTCTCAATGAGTTGATAGAATGAATGCTGATGAAATAGCAAAAATTGCACAGATTGCTTCAGCACTTGAAGTGAGCGGATATCCGAAGCCTGGAAATGTCCATAGAACCCGTGATTATGATGATATGGAATTTGAGGATTTCATAATAAGCGGAATTGTCATCGGGGATACAATACGTGAAGCATGTACAGATGTCAATATAGAAAGTCCGGAGCTCGGCAAATACATCCTGCAGGCAGTAGCCGAAACAGACAGATGGATTAAGAACAACACAAACCTTGGAATTGTGATGATGACAACCCCTATTGCGGTTGCAGCAGCAATAAGCGATTCTTTTGATGATATAAGGGAAAACGTCAAGCTGCTGATGGCCAACACTTCAGTTGATGATGCATGCGATCTCTATGATGCAATCAACATTGCAGATGCCGGAGGAATGGGCGATCAGGATGAGTATGATGTAGCAAGCGACAATGCCAAAAACGAATTGAGGGAGAATAACCAGACAATGTTTGATGTTTTGAAAATCTCAGCTCCGTGGGATATGCTGGCCCGTGAAATGACATCAGACATGCCCGCTGTATTTGAAATAGGCTATCCTACATATCATGAACTTAAAGAAGAGAATTCACATAACGATTCCTGCGTTTTGACATTCCTGACAATATTGTCCCAGGTTCCTGACACTTTGATTTCAAGAAAATACGGTAATGATGAGGCTTTAAAGATATCCATGATGACCAGGGATTTGCTTAACTTAAAAGACCAGCCTGATTTCAAAGAACGGCTTGCCGAATTTGACGATTACCTATATAAAAACAAGTACAATCCTGGAACTACTGCTGATTTGACTGCAGCATCAATTTTTGTAAGTTATCTGAAATCCAATTTTTAAGCAGGGAATGGTTTTTTCCTGATTTATTTTAATTTATATTAATGATTCAAATGTTTACATATCCTAGAGAATTGAGACGAAAAGATTTAAAGAAGATATCCAAGTATCCCTGTGATGACAAGATAAAGGATGCCTACACCAAATATCTGACAAATTACTCTTTTAAGGAATTTGCAGAATTCTGTGAGGAAAATGATGGGGATTTGGAAGCTCTAATTTTCAAATTCACTGATTTGCAGCTGGAAAAGTTCGAACCGAACTCCCTAATCTGGATTTCCCATGTGCTGATTAACTTTTTGATTTACTTCAATGTTAATCTGGATTACGGAAATTATTATGACGCTTATGCATCTGCCCTTCAGTTCACTGTCCTGTTTTTCGCAATGAGCATGCTGCTTAAAAAACTGGACTTTGAAGATATTGAATTGCCTGAGCATTCCAGGAATTGCTTTGAAAAATTCTTTAATGAATGTCCAGACTTTAGATTTAACCTGAAAAATGATTGCAATCTGGCGTATAAGTCATTCAATAATGATTTTGAATTTACAAGCGATGAATTTTTCATCAAGATTAAAGGACACTTTGAAGAGTGCGGTTACTGCTAATGGAGTATAGTTCATTCATCGTATCTTTCGTTTAGTGTCGATGGTTTGATTAACTATTTATGGAACAAAAATTAAACATTTATATGTCTATATTAGAATTTCTAAAATTCAAAAGGATTATGAGGTATTGAAATGGAAATTGAATTTGATAAAACCAAAACTTACCCTCCTTTGATTGAGGATCTGGTCAATGAATTGTTAAAAGACGATTTTGTGCACTTTAAGATTTTATGTGCAAATGAAGTTCATCATTTTAGCAAGGATGAGGACACCATCATCAAATTTGAACAGACCTACGTAAAGGAAACAAGGGATAATGGGGATATGCTTTATATAGCCTATCCGGACATATTCAGGGTTAAGCTATACAGGGATATGTCACAATATCTTGAAGATGAAAAGAAAGCTGATGCTTTCAACGATTTTGACTGGACAGGTAATAGAATTATATTCTAATTACTTATTTTTCTATTTTTTTTAATTTTTACACTACCTTTATTAATCATTTAAAACATATATTATCATATTATTAATCTTAATGTATGGTGTTTAAATGAGTGAGGATATTAAAAAAACCATTAATGAATTGCATATTTATGAAAAGAAACTATTAAAAGAACTTGAAGCTAATCCTGATGCTACTCCCGAAGAGATTGCTGAAAATACTGGCATGGACATCAAGTCCGTAATGAGTGCAGCAGGATCTCTCGCATCCAAGGACATCATTGAAGTGGAAAAGGATGTTGAGGAAGTAATCTCTTTGTCAGATGCGGGAAAGGAAGTTGCTGAAAACAAGCTTCCTGAACGTAAAATTCTCGATGTATTGGCTGAGAAAAGAGAAATTCACATGAAAGATTTGTCAAGCGTTTCAGGTCTTGACAAAAAAGACGCCAATATAGCAATCGGATGGTTGCGCCGTAAAAATTGGGCTCAAATCGATAAGGGCGTAGTTAAAGTCACTGATTTAGGGGCTGACTATACTAGCAAATTGGGCGGCGATGAAAAATTGCTGAACCAATTATCTGAAGCCAAAAACATCATCAAAGGCAAATTGTCAGGCGATTTATTGGATGGATTTAAGAAATTGAATGACAGAAAAAACATTATCAATGTTAAGAAGAATACCTCACACTCTTTTAAACTTTTAGATAAAGGTGAAGCTATACTTGATGAAGGTTTTACCATTCAAGAGCAAGCTACTCAATTAACACACCAGCAATTAAAAGACGGAGAATGGAAAAGCTTACAATACCGTCCTTATGACATTACTGCAGAGGCTCCTCTTGTCTTTGCAGGTAAAAAACATCCTTTAAGGGTTATCATTGATGAAATCAGAGAAATTTTCTTGAATATGGGTTTTTCAGAAGACAATGGACATTATGTCGAATCAGCATTCTGGAACTTCGATTCTCTTTTCCAACCACAAGATCACGCAGCCCGTGAAATGCAGGATACATTCTATCTTAAAAATCCTCTAACTTGTGATTTGCCGGATGATGCACTTGTAAAGCTTACTGCAGAAACTCACGAAACCGGGGCGGATACAGGTTCTATCGGTTGGCAATATGATTGGAGTGAAGATATTGCACGCCAAAGTGTTTTAAGAACTCACACCACTGGAATTTCAACAAAACACTTATTCGAACATGAACCTCCAATCAAAATGTTTTCTGTTGGACGTGTGTTCAGAAGAGAAACTTTCGATTACAAGCACCTGCCTGAATTCCACCAAGTTGAAGGGCTTGTTTGTGATGAAGGAATCAGCTATCAAAATCTTTTAGGAACATTAAAAGAATTCTATAAGAAATTAGGCTTTGAAGTAAGATTCAGACCTGCTTATTTCCCTTATACTTATTTATCCACTGAAACTGAAATCTATCTGGAAGAGAAGGAAAGTTGGATTGAGCTTGGCGGTGCCGGAATGTTCCGTCCAGAAGTTTTAAAACCGTTAGGTATCAACCAGCCTGCACTTGCTTTCGGTTTAGGTATCGAAAGGCTTGCAATGATTAGATATGATGTTGAAGACATTCGTATGCTATACAAAAGTGACATTAAATGGCTTCGTGAATTGCCTATTGACAGAGGAGTCGAATTATAATGTCCGTGAAGCTAGTTTCTTGGAATGTAAATGGAATCAGAGCAGTTTCAAAAAAGGAAGAGTTTTGGGACTGGTTTGACAGTACTGATGCGGATATCATTAACTTTCAGGAAGTACGTGCAACCCAGGATAAGATTCCAAAGAAATTAGTGGAAGCTGAAGAATTTCACAAGTCCTTCAATGAAGCCGAAAAGAAAGGATACAGCGGTGTGGCCACATATTCTAAAGTGAAACCTGTGGAAGTCATAAAAGGTCTGGGCGTAGAAGAGCTTGACAGCGAAGGTAGAGTCTTGAGAATCGAGTATCCTGACTTTATCCTATTCAATATTTACTTCCCAAACAGTGGAATGGAAGCTAAAAGACTTGACTTTAAGGTTGATTTCTGCAATGCTTTATTGGAGCAGCTTGTTGAACTTAAAAGTCAGGGCAAAAACATCGTAATTACAGGGGACTACAATATAGCCCACAATCCGATAGATGTTTACAATCCTAAAAACTGTGAAGGAAAATCAGGTTATCTTCCCGAAGAGCGTGCATGGCTAGATGGACTTGAAAAGGCTGGCTTTGTAGACACTTTCAGAATGTTTGATGAAGGCGAGAACAATTTCACCTGGTGGAGCTACAGAACCCGTGCAAGAGAAAGAAATGCTGGGTGGAGACTTGATTACTTTTATGTAAATGAAGAAATAGCCAGTAAAGTAAAGTCTGCCGAAATATTGTCTGATGTTTACGGTTCAGATCACTGTCCAGTAACTTTGGAACTTGATTTTTAAAAAAATAGTTGATTTTGGTGATTATAATATTGTATTAACATCACCAATGTTATCAATGATTGTAATGTCTAATTTTTCTTTTTTGATGTATTCTCTGTCCTCTTCTGTAACGTCGGAATTTACAAGGATTGCACTCATACCTGCATTTACAGCACCAAGTGCATCCGCTTTGAATTTATTTCCAATCATAACGGATTTTTCAGGGTTTCCTTTCATTTTTCTCAATGCCACATCATAGATTAGTTTGTGCGGTTTTTCCTTACCCACCTCTTCGGAGGTAATTACTTCATCAAAAAATGAGTATACGTTTAGTCTTACTAATTTTTCCCATTGCTTTATTGTTATTCCATTTGAGATAACAGCTAAACGATAACCTTGACTTTTCAGATATATTAAAGTGTCGATGGTTTCTGCAAATGGTCTTAGAAGAGCAAATTTAACGTTGTGGTATGTAATCATTCCAAGCGCTACAAGCATTGGGTCCTCATGGCCTAAAACGACTTGAGTCAAAACATTGAAGTGCTTTCCGTAATTAGATCCTTTTTCACGGATAATTGTCTTTAAAACACCATATGCTTCATCTTTGTCTAAAGGCAATCCATTGTCTACCATTAATCCGATAGCTGCTTTTCTTGCAGTTTCAGCAAAAGCTGATGTGTCAAGTAATGTGCCGTCTATATCAAAGAAAACAACACGGTCGTCATCATTTATCATATAATTCTAATTTTGTTTATGAAATATTTAAATTTTTTTAGAAGAATGCATCCAAACTTTGTTGGACCTCTCCTTTGGCCATATCTTCCAGGTCTTTTTTGGTATATCCGAATGAATACATAATCCTTTCTATTGCCGGAATCATCTGATTGTTGATGTAGTAATCCTTGTCATAGTCATATCCTTCACTGTATTCATAAGGTATTGCACGCTGACTGATGGAGCCCTTTCCTTTGATGATTATGTACTGCACGATTGTTCCTCGTGTAACCTTGATTCCATGTTCCTCGATTTTTTTTGCAGCAACAACATGGGGTCCGACTTGCTTGTACTGGTCAAGAGGTTTGGTGATTTGTGTATGTATAATAAGCTCTTTTTTGTCAACATCACCTTTTTTAATTCTTTTAAACACTTTTTTAACTTCTTCAATAGCCTTATCGGAATCACCTTCCTTTAAAATTGCCATCAAAACAGCTTCCTGTGTCTTTTTAACAATCGGCGCCCAGTCTCTTCTAACCAGTTCAAGCCCCTTTGCTATGATTTCCCCATCTTCGATAACGGCATACCTTTTTTTGCTTACAAAAAATCCTCTTCTGTAAAACCCTTCGTATTCAAGCTCCATGCTTTCTGGCAGTGTTGAATTCAGGTATTTTAGGAACTTTTGTGCCTGGGCTTTGATTTCGGCTTCAAGTGCCAACTGTTCTTCTGTCTCCTGTACCAATAAAAACACCTTCATATAATGATTTAATTTTAGTGTTAATAATAGTTTTCCAAATTAATTTAATATTTCAATTTCAATTTTATTGCCTTAAAAACAATTTATTCGGTTAATTGAAGATTAGAATTAGTTTTCAGATGCTCTTAGCCATTTGTTATATGTATTTTTTAATAAAGTAATTGTGAGGTTGATATCATGGAAAAACAAAGATTGATTTCAAGTTATGATGAGATAAACGATACGTTTGTAGGAAAAATCGAGGGCAAAAATGGATACTTTGCAGACTATAATATCTCTGAGGGGATATTTATGGCGATAGATGAGAATAAGGTTCCGTCTTCCATATTTGTTGATAAGGCTTCTGGAGTTTTTAATATTCCGAAAATGATATTGGAAAGCGCAAACGTTAAAATAGCTTTAGATTGCGATGCTGCCTTTTTGAATTTCAACCTGTTTATAGAAGGCTTGAAAATATGTTCTCTAAAAAGTGAAAACAGGTATGGGATGCCCGAATTTAACTTTTGTTTGGATAGCAATTATTGAAATTGCTATTTTTTTTATTTTTTAGCTATCCAACATTAAATTTTAAATAGCACTTGCTAAATAATTATTATCTAAGAAATTTTGAGGTTTTAGAATATGGTTCAAATTAATTTTTGTCCTTCATGCGGAGCTGAATTAACTAAGGAAAGTTTTATTTGCCCTGAATGCTGCATAGACGTTAAGGAACTATTTGCAAAGGGATATCTGTTGATGGGTGAAGAAAAAAACAAAAAAATAGAGCTATTGGAGGATGACCAATTTCTGGAACCTGTAATTGAACTGGCGGGGGATGATTTGTTGAATAATCAGGATATTAACGTTAAACCGGGTGATGAGATAGTCATAGTTGTTCCCAAAGGCGATGACGATGAAATTGTCATAGATTTCGATGAACTTGGAATAGATGTTGAAAGTCTTGGGGATAATGTTAACATTGTCATTGAGGTTGAAGGAGAAGAGGATGGTGATGAAATCCTTTTGGATGATGATGACTTTATCCAGGAGCCTAACGAATGGTTTTTTGATGATGATCCTTACGGAATAGTTTATTATGAGTTTGTTAATGATGATGAGGAATAGATTATGAAAATTGAAATTCCATATTATGTTCTTGACGGTGATGGCAATTCCCAATTGATATCTCCAAATCCAAAAGCTTACATTGATGATGATGAATTGAGGGAATTGTTAATTGATTTTTTAGGGGATTCAGTTCCAGAAGCCGAAATTCAAAAAATACTCGATGCAGCTTCCGATGAAAATCTCTCGGAAGATGACTTTGACAAATTGATAGATGATTTTATTTTGAAAAATAAAAAATAAAATTCCTATTTTTCGCCCTAAATATAAAACATTTATATATAATGATAAAGTAATATTTTATTATCATTATTCTTTAGGGCTCTTTATTGCTCTCTATAATTGAACTGTTATTTTTTCTTGCGCACAGTTTTAATTGAAAGAGTCTTATTGACTGCGATTATTATTTATTAAATTATATTTATTAGGTGAAATAATGGCAATTTCTCAAGGAAAATCAACTAGAAGTCCATCCGGTGCAAGAAATGTTGCAAACCGTGGAAAAAGGAAATCAGAATTAGGAAGAGATCCTGCTGAAACTAGATTAGATGAAAAAAAATTAAGAAAAATCAGAACTCGTGGTGGAAACGAAAAACTCAGATTAGCTACCGGTAACAAAATCAACGTAACCGACGCTAACGGTAAAACCAAAGTAGTAGACATTCTCGGAGTAATCGAAAACACCGCAAACCCTAACTACGTAAGAAGGAACATCATTACCAAAGGTGCTATCGTAGAAACCCCTGAAGGTAATGCTAAAGTAACATCCAGACCTGGTCAAGACGGTGTTATAAACGGAATTTTAATTTAAAGATTTTTCTTTAAATTCTCTTTTTTTTTAAATTTTTTAAGTATTATTAAATACTTGTTTGTACATATATTATATCATTAATTGTTATTTTTTAGGAGATAAAATGTCAGATGATAAGATTAACATGAATCATGGTGCTGGTGGAGAGGTAATGGCTAACTTAATAGCCAGCACAGTTTTAGATAATATCACAAAAAAGAGTGTAAATGGTGGTATTAGCTTAGATGATTTAGATGATGGAGCATCTATACCATTGGGAGATTATGAAATTGTTTTTACAACTGACGGCCATACTATCGATCCTTTATTCTTCCCTGGCGGAGACATCGGTAGAATTTCAGCTGCGGGAACAATCAATGATGTTTCCGTAATGGGCGCCCGTCCATTAGCTATTTCTAATGCAATCATTATGCAAGAAGGATTCCCAATTGAAGATTTGGATAAGATAATCAAGTCTTTAAATGAAACCTGCGAAGAAGTTGATGTTGCGGTAATTACAGGGGATACTAAAGTGATGCCTCAAGATAAGATTGACGGCATTGTAATGGTAACTACCGGTATTGGAATAGCTAAAAAAGGTGAAGTGGTCCGCGATTCAGGCCTGCAGGTTGGCGATAAGATTATTGTCACTGGAAGTTTGGGGGACCATGGAATGAGCTTAATGTCTTTTAGAGAAGGTTTCGGTTTTGAAACTGATTTAAAATCTGACGTTGCTCCAATGTGGAATATTATTAATAAAGCTTTAGAAATTGGTGGAGTTACAGCTATGAAAGACCCTACCCGTGGAGGTTTTGCAAATGCAATCAACGAAATGGCTTCAAAAGCGGGAGTAGGTGTTGTATTGGAACAAGAAGCAATTCCAATCAAGGAAGCGGTTCATGCTGTATCTGAAATGTTGGGCATTGATC
>NZ_CAMVEE010000024.1 GCF_947166415.1 uncultured Methanobrevibacter sp.
ATTTACCGATAAAAGAGCTACAACAGTAATTGCTTAGGCAATTACTTCTTTTTTTTATTTTTTTAACATTTACTCACAGATGCATTTACGTTATTTTAAAAAAAAAGAGAAATAGAGAAGTAATTATCTAATTACTTCAACAATCATATCTAAGTTTTCGGATTGAAGGATATCAACTTTTTTACCTGATGCTCCAACAATCTCCTTTTTGATGTTTAACATATCTTCAGGCACCACAATCTCGCCGATTGTCAGTTCATGAGATTCCTCTAAAACAGCACCGATTTCATCAATGTCTGTTGATTTTAAGTAACCAATGATTTTGCCGGCATCTCCTTTGAATTTAGGTCCGATTTGAGACATGTCCGGTTCAACTTCAATGATTTTTTCATGAACTTCAGGTTTTCCTGCACTGATAGATAAATCCTTGATTTTTAAGGTACCTTCAATGTCATCACCGAATTCATTGAAGATTTCAACTAATGAATCGTCGAAAGTGTATACATTCACTTCAGCAAGCTCAGCATTCAATGGTATTTTGGAAGCTGATTTGAATCTTCTTACTTCATCAATCAATTCAACAGTGGTTTCACCTTTGTTTTCCATTTCTTTACTGATCAATTCTTCTTTAACTTCAGGCCATAATGTAGTGTGAATTGATTCATCGGAGAAGTATTGATAAACTTCTTCTGTAAAGAATGGTGCAATAGGAGCCAGCAATTTAAGTGAAGTTTCCACAACTGTCCTTAATGTGTATTTTGCGGCTTTTCTTGATTCGTCTGAAACATCTGTGTACAGCCTGTATTTTACAGCTTCGATGTATTCATCACAGAAATCATGCCAGAAGAATCTTTCGATTGATGTGATTGTTTGCGCAAAGTTATATTCCGCAAATGCATTGTCAACAGTCTTATTCAAGTTGTTGAGTTTTGATAAAATCCATAAATCAATTGGTCCTAGGTTATCCTTAACTTCTTCATAGGATATCTCTTCATCAAATATTTGCATGCTGATAAATCTGAATGCGTTCCAGAATTTTCTCAGGAATCTGTATCCGTGCTTAATGTCTTTCCAGTCAAATACCACATCAGATCCAGGAACACTGTTAGCAGCCCAGGTTCTTAGTGAATCTGCACCGTACTGTTCAATGACCTCTTCAGGACCAACTACAAACTCAGGTCTTGATTTACTCATCTTGTTTCCGTCTTCACCGAATACCATACCGTTAATTACGATGTCATCAAACGGCTTTTGGCCTGTCAATGCCAAACATCTGAGGGTGGTGTAGAACGCCCATGTACGGATGATGTCGTGTCCTTGCGGACGGATATTTGATGGGAAATGATTTACGTAATCTTCATCAGGCCATCCTGCAATGGATAGTGGTGAAATGGATGAGTCCATCCATGTATCAAGTACATCCTCTTCAGGAATAAATTCTTCACAGCCACATTCGCATGCATGTTTTGGCTTATCGACAGTAGGGTCTATCGGCAAGTCTTCAGGGTCTGGCAAAATGACTTTTCCGCAGTCCTTACAGTACCATACAGGTATTGGAGTAGCAAATATTCTTTGTCTTGAAATACACCAGTCCCATTCCATGGAATCCGCCCAGTTTACCATACGGGATTTCATGTGTTCAGGAACCCATTTCATCTCATCTGCTGCAACTTTGGTTTTTTCGATTAAATCGCGCACTGCAACAAACCATTGCTTTTTGACAAGAATTTCGATTGGGGTTTTGCATCTCCAGCATTGCCCAACGTTTTGGTCAACCTCTTCCTGCTTTAACAGGTATCCTTCGCTGTCCAAGTCTTCGATGGTCTGTTTTTTACATGTCTGCAAGTCCATTCCTTCATATCTTCCTGCGGCACTTGTCAATGTACCAGTCTCATCGATTGCATTGATGATTTCAAGGTCATATTTTTGAACCCAACTTACGTCAGTTTTGTCCCCAAATGTACAGATCATTACTGCCCCTGTACCGAATTCAGGGTCTACCTCTTCATCTGCAATTATTTTTACTTTTTGATGTGATAAAGGAACTTCCACATATTTTCCTAAAAGGTGAGTATATCTTTCATCTTCAGGGTGAATTACGACCGCTACACAAGCAGACATCAATTCAGGACGGGTGGTTGCAATTAAGATTCCTTCGTCTTTAGGGTCGGCCTGCTTGCCTGATGCCTGTGATGAAACTATATCATCATATGAATCTTCAACTGCAGGCGGGAAGTTAACATAATTTAAAAATGTAGTGTTATCGCCATATTCCACTTCTGCAAAAGCAATAGCTGTCTGACAACGAGGACACCAGTTTACAGGGTGAATACCTTGGTAAATCAATCCTTCATTATACATTTTCAGGAATGAATATTGGGTTCTTCTCATGTACTCTGGAGTCATTGTGACAAACTCGCGACTCCAATCCTGTGAATAACCCATCGCTTTCATGTCAGTTTTCATGCTTGCAATGTTTTTAGTGGTTAAATCAACACAATACTGTCTGAATTGTGCTCTTGAAACATCATTTTTGTTAATATTGTAAGTTTCTTCAACTTTCACTTCAGTCGGAAGCCCATGACAATCCCATCCTTGAGGGAATAATACATCAAATCCTTTTTGTCTTCTGTATCTTGCATTCATGTCAATGTAAACCCAATTTAGGACATGGCCTAAGTGAATTGCTCCAGTTGGATATGGTGGAGGGGTGTCAATTACATATCTAGGACGAGAGCCATCTCCAATGTATTTGTAGATTTCTTCATCCTGCCATTTCTGCTCCCATTCTTTTTCTTTTTTGAAATCATAGTCTTTAGGAATTTCTTCGTTTGACATATATTTTCTCCTAATAAATATAAATAAAAATAATATTATTAAATATGTATCTTATTATTTAAAAATATTAAGTAAAAATCCAAAACATAGATAAGTATATTATATAATAAAATCAAATTATTAATATTATCAATTATACAAAAGGACTGTGAAAAGATGAACTTAATATGGTTTTATGTTGCCATCGTATTGGCTATAAGTGATACATTACACACCACCATCATGTGGAAAATATTCAACAACTTCTACATAATACTCGGCGGTTTGATTCAGCAATCCACCCATTCAACATGGCAAACCTGGGTAATACACGAAATCATGGAAGCAGGATTCCATTTTATAGTTCTATCAATAGTTTTCTTGAATCCTACTGTTGGAATTCTAGCAGCCCTTATTCATTTTGTTATAGATGTGACCCATACCGTTTTCATACGAAATATGGGCGTAATAGAACATAGAGCTCTTCATTTTGTTGTTGAATCTCTATTTTTCATAGTATTATTTGGATTATAAAAATAATTAATGGAGTTATTAAATGCCAGTTATTACATTTAAATATCAGGATTTGAAAGATTTAGGAATCGATATGGAAAAAGATGAACTAATAGACACTCTCCCTATGATGTCTAGCGATATTGAAGACTTTGACGATGAGGAAATCAAAGTCGAATTCTTCCCAAACCGCCCGGACAATTTGTCCGTTGAAGGAGTGGCTAGATCTTTTAAAGGATTTATCGGTCAAGAAACTGGCTTTCCAGATTATGAAGTTGTCGAATCCGGCGAATATGTTACTGTAGATGAGGATGTTGCAGAAATCAGACCTTACATCGGATTTGCAAAAATAGAAAACGTTGACTTTTCAGGAGATAAACTCAAATATGTTATGGATTTCCAGGAAAACCTTCACTGGGTTATCGGAAGGGACAGGAAAAAAGTAGCTATCGGTATACACAATGCTGACGTTGTCAAAGGTCCTTTCAAATATATCGCAACCCCAAAGGATGCAAATGCATTCGTTCCTTTGGAAAAAGATGTGGAAATGACTCCTGATGAAATATTGACCCAACATGAAAAAGGAAAGGACTATGCTCATTTGATTGAATCATTTGATAAATATCCATTGATTTTAGACTGTGATGACAATATTCTATCCATGCCTCCGATCATCAACGGAGAGTTGACCAAACTCAAGGAAGATACCGCAAACATTATTGTGGATGTGACAGGAACAGACGAAAGGGCAGTCAATCAGGCATTGAATATCATCTGCTCATCATTTGCAGAAGTTGGCGGACAAATTAAAAGCATGGAAGTCAGATATGCAGATAAAACCATTGTCACTCCAGATTTGACCCCACAGGAACAGAACGTTCATGTTGATACCGCTAACGAATTGATTGGTGGAACCAGCTTAACCGCTGAAGACATCAAGGAACTGCTTTTAAAAGCCCGTTTCGGTGCTGAAATCATTGATGACAATGAAGTAAAGGCAATCATTCCTGCATACCGCGTAGATATCCTGCACGAAGTCGATGTTGTAGAAAACATTGCAGTACAATACCACATCAATGATGTTGTTGCCAAATTGCCGGACATCAATACTGTCGCTTATGAAAATAACTGGTTTAAGGCTGAAAGCACTATCCGTGAAGTGATGATTGCACTCGGTTTCCAGGAAGTAATGAGCCTGATGCTTACAAATGAAGAAGCACACTATGCAAAAATGAACCAGGAGGAAAAACCTCACGTTCAAGTTGCAAGACCAATCACAATCGACAGAACCATGATTAGAACCAGCCTGATCAACTCATTAATGGAATTTTTAGAAGACAACAAGCACGAGGACTTGCCTCAGAAAATATTTGAAATCGGAGATGTCCTATACTTGGATGAAACCAAAGAAAACAAGACCGTGGCTTCCAAAAAACTGGCTGGAGTGATTTGTCATTCAACTGCAAACTTCACTGAAATCAAATCAGTAGTGACAAGCGTTTTAAGTAACCTAGGATACACCATGGAAATATCAGACAGCGAAAACAAAACATTCATTGAAGGAAGGGCTGCTGACGTTGAAGGTAAAGCTCAAAAAGGTACAGTCAATGGATTCTTCGGTGAAGTATCTCCAGAAGTGATTACCAACTTCACTTTGGAATATCCTGTAATCGCTTTTGAAATTGAATTTAACAACAATTAAATTCACATTTTTTTCTTTTTTTAATACCACAATTTTCTCATTTGAATTTCCATTTGAGAGTACTGGCTCGCTTGAGGAGTTGCATCATAATTATTGAAAATAAGTATCAGTATTAATAAGATAATTATGATAGCTATTAAAATTAAGGTCCATCTTTTCAATTATTCACCAACCATTGTCAAAGTTACTGTTCTGGCACGTCTTGGTCCATCTAATTCGACGAAAAAAACTGATTGCCATGTGCCTAAGTCAAGCCTTGAATTTTTAACGGGCAAAGATTCGCTTGAAGAAAGCAGAAATGACCTCAAATGTGAAGAAGCATTATTGTCAATCCTGTCATGAGAATAGCTGAATTTATCTGAAACCAAATTGTTCAGCATGAATTCAAAATCATGAATCAATCCTTTTTCATTTTCATTGACAACAATGGCTGAAGTCGAATGCCTTGAAAAAATTGAAACGATTCCCTCTTCAATGTCTATCAGTTCATTGATTTTTGAGGTTATATCAATGATTTCAAACTTTTTGCTTGTATCAATCTTGAATGAATTGGATTTGACTGTCATCAGATAATGATTTGTAAAAACTAGTATAAATAAAAGAAAAAAAGGAAATGAATTTTAATAATATTTCTTTTTATGATCCAAAGCAGCATAGATAATGAATATTCCTATCAAAATAAGAACTATCTGTGGAAATATTGCGAATAGAATAGTTGGAATGATGCCCAACTCTGCAAGCAACCATAAAACTCCATAGATTACAATCAAAACTCCAAATATGATAGCTATCTTGTAACCCATCTCTTTTAAATCATAAAAAGGCATTCCGCCACCTGGGAAAGGCATGATTTTCACCTATAACTCTTTGGTTCCGTCTTCGGTTCCGACAATGACCTTGTCGACCATCTGTGAAAATATTCCGTTTTCCACTACGCCCGGAATTGCATTCAAATCGATTTCCAAATGCGCAGGTGACTCGATTTTGTCAAATTTGGCATCGATGACAAAATTACCGTTATCCGTGATTACAGGACCGTCCTTTCTTTTAGCCATCCTGATTTCACATTCTGCACCCATATCTTCAAGAGCTTGTATGACCAATCTTGATGCGTCAGGCAAAACTTCAACCGGCACTGGAAATGCACCTAAAGATTCTACACATTTTGACTCATCCACAATGACTATGAATTCCTTTGCAGCATAATCGACGATTTTCTCTTTGGTGTGTGCTGCTCCTCCTCCCTTAATTAGATTGAATTCTGAATCCACCTCATCTGCACCATCAACGGACAGGTCAATGTCGTTTTCTTCCAATGTAGTGATTGGAATATTACATTCTTTAGCCTTCAGTAATGATTGGAATGAAGTTGGAATTCCCTTAACGCTGATTCCTTCGTCTTTGATTCTCATTCCGACCTTTTCAATGAAATAATGGGTTGTTGAACCTGTACCAAGTCCTAAAACCATTCCATCACGCACATATTCTGCAGCCTTGTAACCTGCATTCTTTTTACTGGAATCATTGCTACTAGCATCTTTCATTATATCACAAACCCTAAAGTAAGTTTATTAAGCCTATAACCTTTCTTACATTCTTCTGTATGTTTTCCATCATTTTTCAAAACGATGCATTTGTCATTTTCTTCAAGCCCGTCAGGGAAACATAAATCATGGAAATCACAAGTTTCATCACAATCAGGGGCATTGTATGTGAATGTTGAGCCTTCAAAAATACTTTTAGATTCTGTCAGCAAATCTATTTTAGCCCTATCCACCTCAACGGGAATAACTGTCTCGCCTGAATGTATCGGACACTTCTGTTCATTGTCTTTCACGTCAATGACTTCGTATTTCCTGTTCTTTTCCAGGTTTCCAACACATGATGATTTAAATCTACAGCTTTCGCATTCTTCAGCAGGGCCTAAAAATACAAACTCCTGACCTTTTTTTGCCAAATCCTTACCAATTAATGTAATCATTAAATCACCTCAGTTCTATAAGCAAGCTCATAGGCCGCTTCTTTTGAAATTCCGTTATCTCCCAAGATTGTATATCTTTCAGGCCTGATTTCATGAGCCATCATCAACGCTTCAATGATGTCATCTTCAGCAATGTTCAGTTCTTTAGCTGTAGTTGGAGCTTGAACAGCTTTTAGGGAATCTTTAATAGCCTTCCAATCTCCACCATGAAGATACATCATCATGATAGTTCCGATACCGCATTGCTCACCGTGAAGTGCTGGCTTGTCCAATATCTTATCCAATGCATGTGAGAAAAGATGCTCTGATCCGCTGGCCGGCCTTGATGAACCTGCAATGTTGATTGCCATTCCTCCGCTGAACAGGGATTTCATGACTATGCGCGCACTGGCTTCAAGACCAGGTTTGATGTTTGCAACATTGTCAGTAATCAGATGAGCTGACATTATTGACAGAGCAGCTGCTGATTCACTGAATGGAGCATTTTTCAAACGATGGGCCAATTCCCAATCCTTGATAGCGGTAAAGTTAGCAATCAAATCAGCACAACCTGCAGCCAACAACCTGAATGGTGATTGTGCAATCACTTCTGAATCCGCAATGACCGCTATAGGTGAATGTGCATTGACAGATATGGAAGTATCGGGATTTTTTATTGATGCCATAGGAGATACAATACCGTCGTGTGAAGCAGTAGTTGGCATGGAAATAAAATAGACTCCTCTATTATATGAAGATAATTTAGCCACATCAATGACCTTTCCTCCACCTACACCTAAAACTGTAGTGTCGGAAGTGATGTATTCTTCAACTTCAGATATTGAGTCATAGGTCGCATTATCGACTTTGACAACATCACATTCAATATCTGCTTTTTCAAGGCTTTCCATTGCAGGCTTGGCACCCGCATCATATGTACGGTTGCCTGTAACTACCAAAATCTTTTTATCCAAATGCAATGACTTGCAAATATCTCCGGTATTTTTTATAATGTCCGGATCGATGTACACTTCACGAGGCATCTGTATTTTTCTATCGCTCATAATATCTCCTAAATTAAATTATACATAAATATATATGTATAAAATAATTATAAATAACTTTCTTTTAAAGTCAAATCAGGGATAAATAAACATTTAATACTAATTAAAAACAGATAATTTAATATTATAAAAAATTATTTTTAGGTGATATGGTGGAAAATTTTGACGAATGGTTTCATGATATTTTAGAACAAGCAAACATTACCGATTCAAGATACCCTATTAAGGGAATGGCAGTGTGGATGCCCTACGGTTTTCAAATCAGAAAACATTCAATGAACATAATAAAAAAACTATTGGATAAGGACCATGATGAAGTACTGTTCCCTATGCTTGTTCCGGAAACTGAACTTGCAAAGGAAGGAATTCATGTAAAAGGATTTGAAGATGAAGTATACTGGGTTACAAAAGGTGGACAGACAGAATTAAATGAAAAATTGGCTTTAAGGCCAACCAGTGAAACCGCAATATATCCGATGTATGCATTATGGATCAGAACCCACATTGACCTTCCAATCAAATACTATCAAATCGTTAATACATTCAGATATGAAACAAAACACACAAGACCTTTAATTCGTGTAAGGGAAATCACAACATTCAAGGAAGCTCATACAGCCCATGCAACCAAAGAGGAATCCGATGAACAAATCCAAGACTTCATTGCAATCTATAAGGAATTCTTTGATGATTTGGGAATTCCATATCTGATTTCAAAAAGGCCAGAATGGGATAAATTCCCTGGTGCAGACTACACAATGGCCTTTGATGTAATCATGCCTAACGGAAAAACCTTGCAGATTGGTACAATACACAACCTGGGTCAAACATTCGCAAAGACTTTCAACATTACCTTTGAGGACAAGGACGGAGAGCACAAACTTGTCTATCAGACCTGTGCCGGAGTTTCCGACAGAGTAATAGCTTCCGTTATTGGAATCCATGGGGACGAAAAAGGTTTACGCCTCCCACCAAAAGTATCACCGAACCAAGTTACCATAATTCCAATCCTGTTCAAAAAAGGAAAAGAAGAGGTTCTTGCAAAATGCAGTGAAATCAAAGAGCAACTTGAAGCAAAAGGATTGAGAGTAAACATTGACGACAGGGATATCAGGCCCGGCAAGAAATTCAATGACTGGGAATTGAAAGGAACCCCATTGAAACTTGAACTCGGACCGCGCGATTTGGAAAACAACATTACCATTGCAATGAGAAGGGACGAAGGAGAAAAAATAGAGCTTGCATTAGATGACTCCCTAGCAGACAATGTAATTGATTTATTAGATAAATCCCAGGAAAACCTCTCAAAAATAGCTTGGAACTTCCAGGATGAACATGTCAAATTTACAGAAGACATAGATGAAATTCCTGAGCTTGTCGAAGCAGGATACGTTGTCAAATTCAACTGGTGCGGCGATGAAGCTGTAGGAAAAGAAATCGAGGAAAAAACAGGCTATGACATCCTAGGTATCCAGGAAGAAATTGCAGAAGGCAAATGCATAGCCAGTGATAATGATGCAAAATACACTGCATTGATAGCTAAAACCTACTAGTGATAATATGGATGACATATATGCAATAATTCCAGTAACAAAGTTCAAAAAAGCTAAAACAAGACTTTCTCCATTTTTATCCGAAGAAGAGAGAGAAAAGCTCCTGAAAGTAATGCTTCAGGACGTGACTGATACCTTGAAAAAATATGTTGACAAGATATACATCATCAGTCGCGACGAAGAAGTCCTGAAGTATGCGGAAAGCCTGAATTTGAACACCATATTGGAAAACGACAATTCAAATTTAAACAAGGCATTAACCCAAGCGATGAAAATTTGCAAAGGAAAAGCAAGAAAGATAATCATCGTTCCAAGCGATATCCCATTGATTGGAAAAACCAATATCGCCATGCTGATTGAAGCATCAAAAAGCCTTGATTTCATCATTGTTCCATCAAAAGGAGGTGGAACCAACATGATTATCATGAAACCAATGGCAATCCACACAAGATTTGAAGGCTTCAGCTATAAGGAGCATGTGAAAGCTGCTGAAAGGAAAAAATTGAATCCTCAAGTTCACGATTCATTTTTCATGGCACTGGACGTCAATACTGCAGAGGATTTGGGAGAAATCATGCTTCACGGTGAAAAGACACACACCAGAAAATACCTGAAAGAGCTTAAGGTTAATGTCGAATCATACCGCGGAAACGAACGCCTGAAAGTTACACGAGCTGATTAGATGATTGTAATGAGCATAGCCGGCGTTGATCCGTCAGGAGGAGCAGGAGTTTATGCAGACTTGAAAACATTTCAAGCCATCGGCGTCTATGGATGCGGCATTGTGACTGCATTGACAGCACAAAACCCCTATAAATTCTTTTCAACACTTCCGGTTAGTGAGGAGTATATTGCAGAACAGATTGATGCAGTAATGGATTCCTATGAAATCGAATTCATAAAAACAGGAATGTTGTATTCACCAGAAATAATAAAACTGGTCTCAAAAAAGATTAGGGAATATGACTTAAAGGCAATTGTTGACCCAGTCATGGTTGCAACTTCAGGAGGAGACCTGACAAAAGAGGATATTGCAAAGGCCATGAACAGATACTTGCTTCCTCAAGCGATTCTGACAACTCCAAACGTTTCAGAAGCTGAAAAATTAACCAATCTAAGAATAACAACTGAAAATGAAGCCATTGAAGCTTCAAAAAAAATAAAATGCGATAATATCATCACAGGCGGCCATCTTGATGGAATAAATACACTCAACATTGGCGGCGAAATCACAATTAAAAAACAGGACCTTATAGAAACCGATAACCTTCACGGCACAGGATGCAATCTGTCCTCAGCCATTGTAGCTTATCTTGCAAAAAATAATGATTTGAAAACATCAATCCTAAAATCCCTGGATTATGTTTACGAAGGAATAAAAAATGGAAATTATGGAACATTAATAGCTAAATTGTAACCATTAGTCTTCCATATTCAACTGTTGAACAATAGATTCTTGAAGGGCAATGAATTCAGGTGATTCTCTTTTTCTTGGCCTTTCAATATCCACTTCAACTATCTTGGCGATTCTGCCAGGATTCTTATCTAAAATAACGATTTTATCAGCCAGATAGACTGCCTCATCAACATCGTGAGTAACGAAAACTATAGTATTTTCAAACCTTTTCCAAACACCAATCAGCTGTTCTTGAAGGCTGTGCCTATTTTGCATATCCACTGCAGAAAACGGCTCATCCATAAGCAATATCGGAGAATGGTTAAGCAAAGATCTGATAATTGCAACCCTCTGTTTCATACCACCTGAAAGTTCGTGGGGATAGCTATCCTTAAAGTCAATCAAGCCAACACTTGTCAAGTATCTCTCAGCAGCAGCAATGTTTTCAGCTTTGGAACCTTTTTTTGTCATTTCCAGACCGAAAGTTACGTTCTGAAGAACTGTCAGCCATGGGAAAAGGGAATATTGCTGGAAGATAACCGCCCTATCTCCTGAAGGCTTTTTGACAACTTCACCATTTGCAACTATTTCACCGGAAGTAGGCTGTTCAAGACCTGCAATCAATCTTAAAAGAGTTGTTTTACCACATCCAGATGGACCCAAAAGACAAATCAGTTCCCCATCATTGATTGTTAAGTTAATATTTTCTAAAACAGACAATTGGTCAGTTTTTTTACTTTTAAAGGTTTTATTAATATTTTTAACTTCAATTGACATGTAAAACACCTACCAAAATATCTTATCTTGAGCTCTGCTAAATACAAAGTCAAATGCAAGTCCAATCAAACCGATTACAATCATACCTACAACAGTTGTACCGGTATCAAAAAGGTTTGTTGCAGTTAAAATCATATAACCTAAACCACTACTGGACCCAATCATTTCCGCTGAAATTGTACACATTAAAGCAATTCCAATACCTACTTTTAAACCGGAAACAATATACGGAACTGTAGATGGCACCACTACGCGCTTCAAGACATTCCAATCGTTTGCCCCCAATGTCTGGGCGGATTCGACAAGAACCTTGTCAGTCCTTTTAACCCCATCAATTGTGTATACCAAAATAGGGAAAACGCAACCCATAAAAATAATGAAAACTGCAGGGAATGTTCCTATTCCAAACCATAAAATTGAAAATGGAATCCACGCTACAGGAGGAATCGGTCTTAAAACACTTATTACAAAAGTACATAAGTCTTCCAATGTCTTATACCAACCAAGCAAAATTCCTGCCGGAATAGCAACAATAGATGCACAAATCAAACCCGCAAACACCTTATATAATGTGTCTATAGTATTTGTCAAGAGTTTTCCGTTTTCAATTACAACCCATGCGGAATTTACCACATCCATAGGACTTGGCAGTATATAAGAAGAAAACAATTCTAAACCATCAGTTATACCATGCCAAATTAATATCAGGACAATCGGTAGAATCAATGGAATAAATTTATTTTTATAATTTTCTAACATTACATCACTAACTAAAAATTTTTATACATTAATAGTTATGTTAAACTAATATAAAAACTTTAAAAAAAATAAAATGAAGTTTAAGCTACATCAATAGCTTCCACTTCAATACCCTTGTTAAAATCTTCATCCTTCAAAACGGACCGTGTACTCATAGCTCCGAACAGCATTGTTGAGAAGTTATGTATCATTGAAGATGTTGACGGTGGAATAACACCCAAAACACCTAAAACCAAAAGTGAACCGTTTACTGCAACGATGTGATGATAATTACTATTAATCTTATCAAGCATTCCAGTACTTAGTTTTCTTAGGGTAACCAAGTCATACAAATCATCTGAAAGCAATGATATGTCCGCAACTTCACGGGCAATGTCTGATGAATGCTTCATTGAAACAGACACATCTGCTGCTGCAAGAGCTGGAGAATCATTGATTCCATCCCCTACCATGATTACGGTTTTGCCTTCAGCCTTAAGTTCTTCAACAATTCTTGATTTGTCTTCAGGAAGCACTTGTGATTTGTATTGTGTAATGCCCAGTGCTTTGGCACCTGCATTTGCACCGCTTTCGCTGTCACCGGTAAGCATTATGACATTTTCAATACCCAATTGCTTAAGTTCCTCAATGACATATTTTGCCTCTTCACGCACAGGATCGTCTATGCAAATAAGTCCTTCAAGCTTTCCGTCAATAGCCAGATAAACCACGGAATGTTCTGCCGCTTTTTTAGCTATTTTCTTTTCTTGAGTTTTTGTAACTTTCACTTTCTCATCATCGATGACAAAGTGCTTTGATCCGATTACTGCACGCTTGCCGTCATATTCAGTGGCAATTCCATGGGCAACTATGTATTCCACTTCACTGTGGTCCTCTTCATGCAAAAGACCTTCTTCTTCAGCTTGCTTTACGATGGCTGTAGCGATACTGTGTGCAAAATGCTCTTCAATGCATGCTGCCATTCTAAGGATATCATCCCTCTTGTACCGCCTGGACATCGGAACCACTTCAACAACCTTTGGAGTCGCATTTGTCAAAGTTCCTGTTTTATCAAACACGATGGTGTCTGCATTTGCATAGTTTTCCAGGAATTTTCCTCCCTTGACCATCATCCTGTTATCAGACGCTTCACGCATTGCGGATATGATGGATAATGGAGTAGTCAGCTTGATTGCACATGAAAAATCAACCATAAGCACTGACAATGCTTTTGTCGGATTTCTTGTAATCAGATAAGTCAAGGCAGTTGCAAGAAAACTGTATGGGACAATAGAATCTGCAAGTTTTTCTGCCTTACTCTGAGTTTCAGCTTTAAGCTCTTCTGAATTTTCGATTAGATCAATTATCTTGTTCAACCGGGTTTCCTTATTCATTGAGTAGACTTCAACGATTATGTTTCCTTCTTCTATGACAGTTCCGGCATGAACTGTTTTGCCAGGTCTTTTATGGACAGCCAACGGTTCTCCAGTCATTGAAGCTTCATTGACCATCGCTTCGCCTTCAATTACTTTTCCATCAACAGGTATCACATCACCCATATGTACCTTGATCTTATCACCCTTATCGATTTCAACAGCAGGACACTGCTTTTCCTCACCGTCTTCTCCTACTACCCATACAGTATCTATGTTTAAAGCCAAACTGTCTTTTAGTGTGCTTTTGGCTTTCTGCAATGTGTAGTCTTCCAATGCATCGGAGATTGACAATAAGAACATCATTGAACTTGCCGGCTTGTATTGCTTATGCAACAATGCTCCGGTAACTGCAGCTCCGTCAAGGAGTGCAACATCAATATTGAAGCTGGTCAAACTGTCCAAACCATGCCAGATATAGTTTAAGGAATGATAAATTGTTAATGCGTTTCTAATTGGAATCGGCAGAAATATTTTAAAAATTGCCCTATTGAAAACCATTTTGGACAATTTCAGATAAAAATCACCGCTGATTTCCCTTGAAACCTGAGATTGTGTTGGTTCGGCTTCAAACAAATCATCCATTGTGATTTCATCCAATATTGAAAATATCTTATTTTTACTTTCAATTCCACCTTCATAATAAATTAAGATACTGCCATTCCTATGGGAAGTAAAAACTTCATGAACAAAACTTTGATTTAAAAGTAATGAAGCAAGCCCGTAGCCTTCTTCTTTGGTGAAAGCCCACTGGCCGGAACGGACCCTTAATCGAGACCCGTTGTCATACATTACCTGATATTTCATTTTTTAACCTTAAAAACAATTTTATTCTACATATATTTCTTTTTTAGTTTCAGCATTGGCATCTTCAACAATGTCTTCCGCATTTTCCTTTATGTCTTGGAAACACTCTTCTGCATCTTTTCTTACAGTCATGACCTGTGCCATGCCTTTTGTAGCAGCATCTTTTACAGTTTTTGATTCCAATACTTTTTTACCCACAACAGCAGTTGCAATTCCTGCAGCGAAGAGCAATGCATGTTTATGTTCCATACATTTGTCAAAAAATTCATCACGTCTCATTTTAATACAATCCTTCATATAATTTAGTCAATTGAAATTTAGGCATGCCAAAAAATATTTCAATCTGATTTTATAATATGTACAAAATACTATATAAAAGTTTAGGTATTCCTAAAAAATGTAAAGATACCCATTAATATAGAAAAAACAACTAAATATACAATACAAAACAATGATGGTGCAAAATTGAACTCAAACAAGAAATTCTTCTCAAACATCGGATTCAATTACATGATTTTTGGAATACTGGCTTTAATATTCCAGATAATCCTGGTAAATATTTTGAATATTACAGACCCCAATCTAATCACAGATTTCAATATAATGACTATTCTAGTTGCATTATGCAATTATCTGTTGCCGTTTCCCATCTTCATTTACCTGATGAAAAAAATACCAACATATGAACTTGAAAGTGAAAAGCCAAGGCCATTGAGATTTGTTAAGTACATTGCAATCACCCTTACCCTCATGTGGCTGGGAAACCTTTTTGGATTGGCCATAACTGCCCTTTTAGGCGTAGCCATGAATGCCGAAATATCAAATCCGGTCACTGAATTGATAAACTCCTCAAACATTCTCCTGAACCTTTTTCTAATCAGCATCATAGGCCCCATTTTTGAAGAAATCATCTTCAGAAAGATTCTAATCGATAGGACAATAAAATACGGAGCCAAGGTTTCAATAATTATATCTGCAGTCATTTTTGGATTTATCCACGGAAACCTGAATCAGTTCTTTTATGCGTTCCTGATAGGAGGATTCTTTGCGTATGTCTACATCAAAACAGGAAGCATAAAATATTCAATCATTTTGCACATAATAACCAACATTATGGGTTCGATAGTCAGCATATTCATCGTATCAAGCGCAGATGCAATTACTCATGGAAGTTTCACTGCATTCGATTTGGTTGGCGTTGCAATTTATCTGATAATCGTTCTCGGATCATTATTTATAGGAATTTATAGCTTGACAACATACAACACTGCCAGATTCAATGGAAGAAAAACAAAAATAGCTTTAAAAAATCCAATAAAAACCATCCTGTTGAATCCGGGAATGATTTTATTCATGCTGTTCTATATCTTTGAAATCCTATATCAGATACTTTAAAAAAAAATAAGAGAAAGATTTTAAGCCTTATCTTCCCTTTCCTCTTCGATAGCTTCAGTGACGCTATTTAATATTTGAAGTGATTTGGAAAATGCAGGCATACCTGAAGTCAATAACACTACCCTTAATACATCAACAATCTCCTCTTTAGTGATGCCCAATACTTCAATAGCACTTCGGATTTGCTTTTTAGTTGCTCTTGGATCTGCACGGGATGCTGTAATGCCTATTGCAATCAATTTTTGAGTTTTATAATCCAGGACTTTTCCGTTCCAAACTGTTTTGTTAATGTCGGATACCAACTCATATAAATCAGGATATTCATCTTCCAACTCTCTGATACCTTTTCCATAATATACGTCGCCTTTCATATAACTCTCTCCAAATTATAATTAATTAATAATTTCATTTTTAAATTATATATAAATAGTTATTTTTCTTTTCATTTAATATTTTATTTTAAATGTGGGATTTTCTGATATTCACCAAGAATATGAAATTCCTTTAAACTATTTTTTATATGTTTCTGTATGGACAATATAATGTAAATTTTAGCAATATAACCTGTCTAAAAAATTTAGTACCTCTAGAAAAAGCAGGAATGAAAAAATAAAAATAAATAGATAATAAAGTAGTCCCGAGCGGAGTCGAACCGCTGTCTTTGGGTCCAGGGCCCAAAAGGATTGCCGCTACCCTACGGGACTATGCACATATTCAAATGTTTAAATTAACCTATATAAATAATTATTCAAATATTTGAATAAAATGTATTTTAAGTTAATTCCTAATTAAATACCATTTCTCCAAATAGACATTAAATTAGTGAAATTATGTAGTTTTTGTTTGAAATAATAATATCTGCATTATCATTAACAATGATTTTAACTTCACCAGGCAATGCTAAAAGAATGATTGTGGAAACTGCAAGATATTATGCAGAATATGTGAACTTCGGAATAATTGAAAAACTATACCTAGGTACAATCCCTACAATTGGAATTCTATTAAAAGATAAAGTATTATTTACAGTATTTTACATAATTCTAAGTGCATCGGCCTTACTTAAAACAAAAAATAAATATATAAAATACATATTATACTTTAATATCCTATTAATACTTTTTTTAGTATTTTTTAAAACATTGATTGATATTGCAAGCATTCCAACATATTTAAAAATAGGATTACTGCATAACCCTATTATTGTATCAGCATTTTCCACAGTGGATTCAATTACCAAAAGTATGCCCCTAATAAACGATACCATCCACTTATTAACATATCAAGGACTGCCAAACACAGTTACATCCCCTGCAGTATTAGCAGTTTTGATTAGTATTTATCTAATATTAAGCAGCTGTTGGATGATATTCAAAATATTTGGAAAAGAACAACTATTTCCATTAATTTTGTTTATTACAGGATTTGTTTCAAGATTAGCCGTTGGATTTTCACCAACAATCTTTGCATCAGGATCTAGAACCGCATTTTTCTTCTACATAACAATAATTGCAGTTACCCTTATGCTAATTAAGAAACTTTTTGATGAAAATACCCTCAATAAAACTTTAGAAAAACGGATGACAATAATATTAGTTATTTTAGGATTATTTACTTATATGGGAGTATTTGCAATTGTTTTTGTTATGTTTTAGGGAAATAACAGATATTAACCGAATACTAATGAAATAAAATCATTTAATAATCTTCAAACATCATTTTTCATAATATTCGCAAAATTTTCCGGAGTATGCGGAATGGCCTAAATCACAATAATACTCAAACATCCCTCCAGAATCAAAATCGCCAACCACCCCACCATGTTCATCAAGAAATTCTTCATGGAAATGTCTGCACCCAAAACCACAATATCCGCCCTGCCCATTTTCTATCATTTCTCTGCGAATCATTTCCTGTTCTTTTCTGATTTTTGCTTGTTCCTCCAATTTTCTTGCTCTTTCCTGTTCTTCTCTTTTCCTTTTTTCCTGTGCTCTCATCTCTTTTTTTAATTCAGTCTTTATGAAATATTTGATTTCATCTTCACCCATATCCTCTTTGTTATCAATAACTTTATCCTTTAAAATAGCTTTAACAGAATCCACATATTTTTGGTCAATCTTATTTTTCATTATCTGCGATTTGATTTCTTGCGATTCAAATATTTCATCGATCATTTCCAGTTTTTTCTTTTCAGCTTCCTTTTCCTTTTCCATTTTGATTTTGAATTCGGATATTAATTGATTCACCCTAAACTCTACTCCCGCACTTTTAATCTGACCTGATTCAATTTCCTTTTCCACCTGCAGTCGGATGGCTTTTCCAGTACTGGAAATGTCTAAACCATTATGAATTAATGTGCCAGTGAAAGTTTTATTGTATAATAATCTTCCACCAACCACTCTTTTAAGCTCTTCTTTAGCTTTCTTTTTTTCCATACTACCAATAACTAATCTATTCTGTTTTATGTCAGATTTATCTATCTTAGTTCCACAATTAGTGCAGAAATTATCGTTTTTTCCTAATTTGGTCCCACAATTAGTACAAAAATTGGCCATATTACACCATTCTCAAATTGTCTTCTTAAACAAATTTCAGTCAAAAAACTTATTTATATATTTGGAATTTTATAGGGCGACTTATTTCCAATATGACCGACCGTAATCACTGCAATTGATGCAGAATATGTTAATCATTCACCGCAGCTTTTTCAAATAGTTTTGATAGGTCCCCATTACATCTCTTCTTTATTTTTAAGTTTAATGCACTTTCAACAGCTTTTTTACATGATGAAACTTTTTTATAATCAAAAAAATATAAATTGACTTGAACACAACGTTTTAAAGACCAAAGAATTCTTGCAAAATAATGAACCGGAGTTCGGATGAACTCATTAAAGCATGATTCGGTGAATGAAAATGAAACTTGAAAATCACAAATACATAACCCCTGACAACAGCACAATCAACTATTACGAAACCGACAGCGGCAATCCCATACTGCTGATAATCCATGCCCAAAGTACAAACTCAAGCAGCTATTCTGATGTAATCAAGGAATTGTCCAAAAGATTCCATTTAATTCTAATTGATTGCTATGGGCACGGAAAAAGCTCTCATGACAGGGAAAAATACAATATAATAAGTCAGGGCGATGATTTAATCGAATTTATAAAATATAAAACTGATGAAAAGATATCCATATTGGGCCATTCCTCCGGAGGCCTCATCGCCTGTTATGTCGCTTCAAAATCGGATCTTTGCGATAATCTGATACTTGAAGACCCTCCACTTTTTTCAAGCGTCGGAGAAAAAAGGTTCAATTATTACAACTACAACGACCTTTCAACGATTTGCCACAACTTCATCAATCAGGATGAAGAGGAAGACTTTGTGTACTATTACTTCATGAATCAGTACATGTGGAATTTCTTTCCTGAAAATTCAAGGGATAAAATAAGAAGCAAATCCTGTGCATCCGCACTGAAATACAGGAAAAAACATCCGGACAAACCACTGAAAGTCAGATTCTGGCCCAAAAAATTCCTAGAGGCATTCAATGGAATGGAAGAATATGACCCTTACTTCGGAGAAAACTTCTACAACGACACATTCAACTGCAACATCGACTACGACAAGCTGCTTTCAGAAATAAGCTGCAAAACATTATTCATGAAGGCAAATACGAAAATTGGAGATGATGGCATTATTATGGGCGCCCTGACCGATGAAGACCTTCAGCAGGTAACAGACCTAATCAAAAATATAACTGTGGAATATTTCGACTGCGGTCACGGAATCCACAATGAAAAGAAAAAGGAGTTTGTAAAAAGCGTGATTGAAACATTAAAATGATAAAAACCAAATCAGTTCTAAAAGAGAATAAAGAGCACAAGCTACTCTCCAGCTCCATACAACTCTCTCCAAACTATAGATAATGCATTTTAAATTCAAATTATTCTAGTTAATTTGGAACTACAGTTACATTGCCTTCATATGTGCATCCCTGATATTTGCCGTTTCCTGCAAATGTAAAGTCACCATAGTAATTGTCCTTGCCTGCATCCGGCAAATACTGTGCATTTTCGATGGTGAACTCACCGTTTTCGTCAGTTTTAACATCAACAATTGTTCCCATCTGATAACCTGGCTTGTGGAATGTTATTGTCTGGTTAGCGACACCATAACTGTATGCATCCATCAGCATGCCTGAAAATGATCCGTTTTCTGCCACTTCAGTTTCATTGATGATTATGAAAGTGGAAACGTCATTATTGAACTGATAGAGAAATACTCCAATGCATACCACCAAAGCAACCAATAAAATTATTAGATAATAGCTTTTCCGCTCCATTGTTTTTCACCTTAATGATATATTTGATGAAATTTAAAATAAGTTTTACTTTTTTTAGATAATATCTGAAATTGAACCTAGAACTATCGGACAAATCCTGTTCTAAAAATTCAAAATAGCTTCGCGGACCTTATCAACGGCAATCTGTTTTTTGGCTGGAAAAGCTGCAATTTTCACTTTAAGATGAATTGAATCACCGGAATCCAATATTGTCCATTTTTCATCAAGCGCATCTGCCTTATCGAATCTTAAAAACCAGTTTCCTTTTTCATCGATTTTACGCTCCAAATCTGCATTCAACTTATCCAAATCTGTCCACTGTAAAAGTGTGTTAAAAAAAGTCTTTGTGTATCTCTTTTTTGATACAACACCTGATAAGATAATAATTTTATCTTCAAGCAATCCTTCAGCCTCTTCAGCTTCAATTTGGGCTTCGGGAAGAATATTTAAAATAGCTTCTGAAATTTCATCGACACTTTCATCCTTATAGACAAAAGCCCTGAATTTGATATTATGAATCATTTTTATCGAAAAAAAGAATAAAATGAAGAAGAATTATATTTTTCTTCTTCTAGCTTGTTCTGATCCTTTACCTTTGGATTTGATTCCACGTCCTTTGTTACCAGCACTGGTTAAGCCTCTGAGAGCTCTGTTAGTGTGTTTTTTGGAGCAAATCCAATTGATTTTCTTATCGTTAATGATAGAAGGACTGTTAGGATCAACTAAAATAACTTCATAATATTTATGTTTTCCAGTAGACCATACCCAGTAGGAGTTCAATACTTCTAAGTTAGGGTATTTTTTAGCTACACGTTCTTCAGCAATTCTTTGAATGGATTTTGCTTGGGTAATTTTGTTTACACCCATTCTTTTAGGTTTACGACCATTGAAACGACGGGTTTTCCTTCTTCCACCACGTCTTACTCTGGTTCTTACTACAACGAAACCTTTTTTAGCTCTGTAACCTAAGCTTCTAGCTCTGTCGAGTCTGGTAGGTCTGTCGATTCTTTGAACTGCTTTTTGTTTTCTCCATTTAGGAGCTCTTTCCCACATGAGTTCACGTACGTAGGACTCATCAGGGTTTTTCCATGCGTCTCTAATATATTTATACATAAATAACACCTTTTTGTTCAGCCACAAGGGCCACATCCAATGGGAACTTATCCCCAAAAAAAGTTATATTTCACTGTCAAAATTTTAACAGTAATCAAATATTTGTTTTATCTATTTATAAATGTATCGTAAAAAGAGGTTCAAGAATCAAAACGATACTCACTTTTCAAAGAAAACAATTTATATAAATTCAGATAAAGATTTCATTGGGGAAAAGACCATGAAGATGCCTGAAACTATAGACTCAAAACTGCTTGCACCATGCGGAATCAACTGCATCAGCTGTGAAAAATACGATAACCCCTGTGCGGGATGCCTGATTAGTGATGACGGCAAAACCAAAGCCAGTCTGAAATGCAAAATCAAGACATGTTTTGATTCTAAGAATTTCAGCTACTGCGGACGCTGCAGCGAGTTTCCATGCCCTCAAATCAAGAAACATTCAAAAAAGCAGGTCAAAAGGCACAACATGAATACACTTGACAGTGCCAAAAGAATAAAGACTACCGGAATCGGAAGGATGATGGCACAGGACCGTGAAAGGTGGCTTTGTCCGAAATGTGGTGGGGTAGTGAAATTCCAGACCGGATCCTGTAGCGAGTGCGGATTTGAAATTGATTAAATGAAATATTCGATTGAATATTTCAATAGTTACTTATTTTAACATCGATTTAAATTAACGAATATTTATTTTAAAGATTCTTATTTTGAAAAATAGTTTAAAGTTTGACTGGAATATATCAGTTGGATTGAAATTTAGTTAAAAAAATAAAAAAAGAAGTAATAATAAAATTATTACTTTAATGTTAAGCATTCAAACACGATTAACTATTTATACTGTCAATGTATAAGCAGGGACAAATATCCTGGATGTTGAATCGATTAAAGATCCGATAGAGATTTCGATAATGTTATTTTCATCAAAATAGTTTGCCGCATCAAAGCTGAATACTCCAACACCGTTTATTACATCAAAAGTGATTTCCATCTGCTTATCGGTTCCCCTATTCAATGTGGCGTACATATCGAATTTTGGAAGATTAATTGCCATTTCCCCATTTTTATAGAATACTGCAGTGCAATTTCCAGAGGAGTATGTGGCATTAAATCCTATTCCTGTTGTGTTGATTCTAGGACACATTGTTCCATAGCCGACAACACCTGTATCATTATCCCATGTCACAAGAGTGTTTGTACCATACCAATTGGAATCAAGTGGCAATTTATCTTTCGGATCATATAATCCATTTCCATAGATTCCCATTGGATTTGCACTTAATTCACCTAAAATCATCATACTTGGACCTCTAGCATTTCTATAGATTGCATTATCTGTTACAAGAGGTTTGATTGCATTTTGGGCTAAGTCATAACCTGCATTGAATCTCATTCCCTCCAGCACATTGTCGGAGATAGTGTTTTGGATAATCACAATGCCTGTTGAATAATTTGCATCAAGAGAAATGCCCAAATGGTTATTGACAATTACATTATGGGCTATAGTGACATTGACTGCAGAATTGTTTAGGAATATTCCATATCCGCTTGGTCCTTCAGGCACGTCCAGAGTATACAATCCTATGCTGTCTGAAATAATGTTATTGATTATTTCTGTGTATGAAACTCCGAATCCGTATTTGATTCCATAATTGTTTTCTTTCAATGTATTGTTGTCAATGACAATACCTGAAGAATATTCAACAAATATTCCGCTTTCAAATAATGAAATCACATTATCGACTATATTTACATCAGTTGAATTGACTATATGAACCCCATATCCAGGAAGGGGATTTGTTGAATTGATTAAAATGCCATAACCCAAATAAGAAACATTTTCGACATAATTTTTCATTTCCAAATCAGAGATTCCATCGAATATTGTGCATCCTAAAATATTGACATTATCCGCCCCATTTATAAGAATTCCATCATTTAAAGCCCCTAAGATTTTGAAATTTGAAATGTTCACGCTGGAAGCTTTAACAGTGAATGCAGGGCTTCCTGACTTGGCAATCAATGTTGCGCCATCAGAATAAACATTCAATGCATTGTTTATTGTTAAAGCAACATTTGTATAATTGCCTTGTAAAAATTCAATATCTGACCCGATATCTGAACTGTCCAAAATATTTTGGATTTCAGAGTTAGGCAAATTATTGTCAACAAATACTAGACCAGATTTATTTAAAACAGTGATTGCGTTGGTTTTGAATGCGGCCTTATATTTATCGTTGCCAGCATAGTTTGTAACTATTTCAAATGAATTTTCACCAACAGGTATCCTGATTTGACCATTTGCATCAGTAGTTTTGGTGAAATTCATGCCGTTAATGGAATAGATTAAAGTTTGATTAGCCAATGCATTTCCAGAGTTGTCTTTTAAGGAAATTGTATATTCATGATAGGAATCATTTGAAAATGTCCTGTTGTAACTTTCAATTTGAGTAACGATTTTTGAAACGACTATTTTACCAGTAGCTTTTGAGCCTTTATTGATGTTGTCTCCAGCGTATGTGACAACAACATCATATGATTTCTCACTGGATAATTTGACACTTATACTTGCTTGTCCTTTAGCATTAGTTGTTTTAGTGTATGTGGCGCCGTTGACTTTGATTGTCAATTTTTGTTTGGACAATGCTTTTCCAGCAGAAGTTTTTAAAGTGACCATATATGATTTTGATACCTTTGGAATTGTTGAAACTATCGGTGCGGTAATTTTGGTGGCTGTTTTGGCTACTATGACCTTACCTGTTGATGAAACCTTCTTATAAATTTTACTTCCACCGTAGCTTGCACTTACCTTATAGCTTTTCAAAGAGTTGAACAATACTTTAACCTTAACCTGACCGCTGGAAGTGGTGGTTTTGGTATAGGTCTTTCCATCAATCTTTATAATCACTTTTTGATTGGCTATTCCCTTGCCATTGTCATTTTTCAAGGTAACTGTGTACAATTTGGCTGTTTTTGGAGGAATAGTTAAAGTTGGAGTTACCAATTTTGCGGTTTTAGATGAATATTTGACAACAATATTATTTGTTTTGGAAATCGCTTTGTATTGGGTATCTCCTGCGAACTTTACAGTAATCTTATAGGTTTTCTCGATGGTGAATTTCAATGCCACCTTAGCAACACCCTTGCTGGTTGTTGTTCTGGTGTAAGTTTTCCCATTTACCCTAAATGTTACCTTTTTGCCTGCAATTACCTTATTGGATGAATCCTTTAAGGTAATGGAATAATACTCAGCCAATTTCGGAATCATATAGACATTGGATGAAATTATTTTAGTCACAACCTTTTTAACGACTATACTAGAAGAAGCGCTTGAGCTGTAATAATCGATTTCATCCCCTAAAAAGCTAACAACAGCAACATATGTCCCTTCCATTGTTTCATAAATTTTTATTTTAGCCTGACCGTTTTCGTCTGTTGTTTCATTATATGTTTTTGAATTAATAACAAATATCAATGTTTGATTGGCAATTGCATTTCCATTTTCATCATTTAGAGTTGCAAGGAATTCCTTATTGGATTTAGGATATGTGCTTACGTTGGAAACTGAAATTGTGGTATTTGAAATGATTCCAGGAATACTGTCATCACTGACTGTGAATGTTTTTGCAACATCACTGTCGATATTTGCACCAGGAGTTGGGGATACAGCAGTTATGACATTGCCTGTTTCACGGAATTCATCTGAATAAAACCTGACTGTTGCAGTTCCATTTTTCATCATAACAGTTCTGTAGATGTCCCCCTCTTGAGGAGTTGAACTGGTTCCGACTTTATTGAGGTAAAATGTTATAGGTACTGAAGATATGTCGCTTGCAATGTTTCCGTTTTCATCCACGATAGATATTGAATAAATTCCTTTCCTAATTTGTGTAATCTCACTCAATTTCAAGTGATAATTTCCAGATTGGGACCATGGAGTATTGCTTGCAGAATAACTGTAACGAATAACTGGACATTCCAAATACTCATTAATTGCAAAGATATAACCCAAATAGATTGTATATTGCTGACCGTTGTAATCCCCATTGCCATATCCTACATAATTGTAAGTGTCAGTTGCAGCATCATAAACGTAATTTCCTGCACCTTGGCCTACATAATTATAATATTGGCGCCAGATTGGCCTTGCCAAATCACTAGAGTCCCCAGGACCGTAATTGATCATGTAATTATTTGTAATAATCTGATATTTGTCACCTGTTCTTTTATCGAGGTTTTTTACATGGTAATCATCGAAAACCTCAAATTCATGGTTTTGATTAAAGAAATTACCTTTAATTTCTAGTTTAGTTATATTATAATCCACATAGACTCCATTATGCCTGTTGAATGAAATGTAATTACTTTGGATATAAACATTATCTGAAGAGGTCAAATTCACACCATTGCCGTTATCTGTAATGTTATTATAAATCACGGTTAAATATGAGCCAGTTCCTGAATAAGCGATACCTGCAATGTTATTTCCAGTGATGTTGTTGGAATCAATTCTCAAATCAGATGAATCAATAATGTTTATTCCGTAGATTGAATTTCTTATTAGGGAATTTTTTACTGTGATTCCATTGGAATTCTTAATTTTGATTCCATTTACGGATTCTGTGACATCAACATTTTGAATAATACAATTGTTTGCATTTTCTAATCTGATTGAATCTGCAAAGCTTTCTGCTGTGAAGTTACAATTCATTATCACAACGTTTGAAGCCCCTTTAACCAGAATATTGTATCCTTCCCTATCAGTCATCACACCTTGATTATCGTTAAAATTGAAGCCTTCAATCACAGTTCCACTGGCTGCAGAAGTGATATAAAAGATTCCCTGATGATTGGAAGTTGCACTGCTGGAACAAGGCCCTAATGTAGTTGCAGTGACACTTTTAATAGTTAACTGCTTATTGATAATCAAATGACAATGCACGGCATAAGATCCGTTAATTATAATTGTATCCCCTGCATTGGCACTTGCAATCGCATTCTTAATCAATTTATCATTCATTTCATTGTAATTATCCCCAATGTTAACAACAATCTCCTTTGGTTCTGAAGATAAAGCATTATCATTAGAAGAAGATAATTCAGTTCCAACAGACCCCATGTCTTCGGTCAAATCCTTTTCCAACACTTCTGAAGACATGTTAGAATCTGAAGTCATTATTTCACTTGAAGCTAATCCATCACTTGATAAATCAACAGAATATGGATCACTCATTAAATTATCATTATCAATATTTACATCTCCACTAGCCGAAACAAATCCCAAAGACACCAGTACAACTAATAAAAATGAAAATAATGCAAAATATTTATTAACTTTCATGTTTTACCTACTGACATTCAATTTATTAAAAATACCAATATATAATAATATAACTATCGACATATTTAATATATTTGATTTTATTTATAAAAATAAGCAATTATTATAAAAATTGAATAAACCGATATAACTAATTATTCATAAAGATTTAAAAAAAATCAAGTGTGCAAAATCACACACTATTTCCTAACATTCAAAGTTGCCTTGACCTTGGAATTAACGTATTTAACATAAACAAAATAACATCCAACATTTATATTCTTAAAATTGGCAGTGGCTATTCCGTATTTATTTGTTTTTGCACTATATGCCTTTCCTTTGATTGTGAATTTGACTATTTTGCCCACAATAGGTTTTCCATTGCTTGATTTTAATATTGCAGAATATTTAACAATTTTTGATTGTTTTCTAATGGCATTTCCCGCCCTTAGCACTTTCTTAACAGTTATTGTATTCTTTGCAGAATAATTCTTATATTTGGTTATGATTGAATATTTTCCAGGAATCAGACTGAAAGTCTTGGATGCCCAACCGTTCTTATCCGTTTTAACGTTGTAACTTTTTCCAGCGATTTTAATAACAATGATTTCATCAACACCAACAGGCTTTAAATCATCCCCAATTACCCTAACTTTAAAAGTAGCTTTTCCGTTATAATCAACTGCAACATTTTTGTTATTTATGATTCTTTTAATGTTGTCCAAATTAATGGACACATTTAATGAAATGCTCTGATTATTCATTTGAGCAGCAATGGTATCGACTGTTGGAACATGTATTGATTTCAATGCTCTTCCATTTTCAACCAAAAAGGTGTTTCCATTTGATAATCTTACTTCAAAAATCGGAAGCAAATTTAAAGAATCCAATTTAGAAACAGAATTATTCTTATCTGTTATTTCGTCAAATCCAACAGTGACATTTACATTTTTATCCCGTATTAATGGAGTGACATTATTGAAGCTCATTACAATCCAGTTGAATTCATCTGAAATGTTGAAATTAAATAATTTTTCAAAATCGGGATTATTTACTCCCCACCAATTATTTGAAATTGAGATTTCATCCCAAGTATCATTAAAAATTGCACGACCCTTCGCATCAAAGTTGCTGTAGAAAACTGAATGAGTTACATTAACACCTCTTTGGGCGACTATGGCCCCTCCATTCCTGCTTGCGACATTGTTTTCAAAAATGGACCCTAGGATATTTAGATTTCCTTTATTATAAATGGACCCCCCATCATTAGTGGCCTTATTGTCTGTGAAATTAGATTTTTTTATTAATAAATCACCGGCATTGTCAATAGCGCCTGCACTATAAGCTTTGTTTTTCTCAAATACCGAATTTTCAATTTTCATCTGTCCGTTATTGTCAATTGCAGCACCATAACTTTTGGCTGCATTTGAAATAAATTTTGTGTTATTGATGTAAACATCAGCATAACTAAAAATGGATCCTCCTTCATCTGAACCCCTATTAAATGCAAATAATGAATTGGTGATATTTACATGACCATTAATTAAAAATAGAGTACCATAAGAATGTTTTATTTCATTATAACTGAATATTGAGTTATCAACGTTTAAATCTGAATAAGCGTAGATTACTGCACCGTGATTTGCCACATTTGAGTTAAATGTTGAATCTTTAACATCACAGACATCATTACTATAAATTACTCCCCCATCGGCAATTGCTACATTTGATGTGAAATTGGAATTATTTATATTCAAAGCAGATAAACTATAAATAACCCCTCCAGATGCTTTTGCATTGTTGTTGCTTGCAAATGAATCAGTTATGTTCAATATGTCTTTACTGTAGATTGCACCACCATCATTGGCATTGTTAGAATTTAAATATGCTTGATTTAATGTAAGTTTTCCAGCATTGTATATTGCACCACCGTCTTTTTTGGCAGAATTTCCATTTAACGTGATATTAGTCATTTTGACAGATAAAGTTCCAACATAGATTCCACCACCATATTCTGCAGAGTTATCCTCCAGAACAATATTTTTGATTTCTGAAGAATAGGGGTAATCGCTATAGTATATTCCTCCACCCAAATTAGGTGCTGTATTATTGATTAAAACAGAATCTTCAAGGGTGAGGTATCCCTGATACATATTAATCCCTCCCCCATCAGCTTCGGCAATATTGTTGATTATTCTTGTGGTTTTAATGTTTAATTGCGCTCCGACATCAGCGTAAAATCCGGCACCGTCAAATGCAAAATTATCTTCAACCAAACAATTTGATACAGTCATCCTGTATTCTGATATGAACAAACCTCCTCCATTGTATCCTGTGTTATTTGCAATAATGGAGTCTCTGACAACACATTTTCCCCAACTTTTAATTCCCCCGCCCAAATGGATGGCATAGTT
>NZ_CAMVEE010000025.1 GCF_947166415.1 uncultured Methanobrevibacter sp.
GGAACAGTATTTGTAAATAAGCAATCCACTTTCAGGACAGACAACATGCCGTTTGGAGGATTCAAAAGCAGCGGCGTTGGAAAAGAAGGAATTAAATATTCTGTCGAAGAGATGACAAAAACAAAATTGATTGGATTGAATTTAAGATAAAAAATAAGTTATGGAAATTATTTTAAATAATTTTCCACAAGGTTACGTGTTTCATTTAATGATTCCATTGGAATTCCTTTGGGCATGGCTCCAAGGTCTCCGTCAACATCCTTGAGGATGCTTCCTCCCATTCCAAGGAACATTCCTTCGCTTACAATGTCACTGAATGATTGGGGTGGAAGCAGGGAAACTCCAACCTTGTTATCGTCTTTGACGTTCATATCATTGGTGACGACAGTAATTGCGCGTTTTCCTAAATTAACATTGCAGATTAAAAGATTATCGTTTTTAGGATGCTTTGTGACGCTCATCACTTCTCCGACCTTGATGTCAACACCCATGATAGGGTCATTGATCGGACCTAAAGCCAAACGGTCTTTCAAACCGATAATTGTGTCCAAAAAGAATCTCACTTTTGCAATGTTTTCTTGGGTTTTTTCCCTATCTTCTTTCGGAGCATTGCTTAAAAATTTTTTATTCCAGTCAGGACCACCTAAACATTCTATAATCTTTAAACCTTTTTCTTTTAAAGCCGCAACATCTGGAGAATTAGTCAATTCATCTCCTTCCAAATAAGAATATGTTAATGATTGAAAATCACTGTTCATTTGTTTTCCTAAGTCAATAGCTTGTTTTTTATTCCAACTTCCTCTAAAGGAAGCTGTAGGAATAAGATTCAAGTAATTTTCTCTTGCTTTACTTGCCACTAAAATTCTATAATCTTTGGTTGTATCCCACATTTCAAGTCCTCTTTTTTGTCTAAATTATATTTTTGTTTTATAATTTTATAAGTTTTTTGTAAATAAGGCGATTTTAAACTTTAAAAAACATAAACTATTTATATTAACAATAAAATAAATTTATACATATTTATTAATTATTATTGTGGTGTAAAAATGGTAGAAGTTTCAAAATTACGCAGTTTAGATATTTATACAAACACTGGACATTATGTGGGTCGTGTCGAAGATGTTGTTCTTAACATTAGATTAGGAACCATTTCAAAATTACAAGTAAGAGCAATTGAACAAGAAAGAAAACCGGCAGGTTTGGTTAATTCATTTTTAGGAAGCATTCGTGGAGAAGTTCCTGAAGAAAATAATATGAGATCTTTCCAAAGTGACTTATTAACTGTGGACTTTGATAAAGTTCAAGCAATTGGAGACATTATGTTAATCAATCCGAGGGATATCAAAAAAGTAATTCCTGAACCACAAATTCCTGAAGGTGTGGCTCCAACTCAACCTGAAACTCAACCACAAAAAGAAACTCAAGTTCAATTCGATGCTGAAAGATTATAGATAATCTTTCCCAATTCTTTTTTTATTTATTTTTATTTAGATTCAATATTTAGTGTGATTTTTATGAAAGTAGGAATTATAGGCTGTGGAGCTATTGCCAATCTCATTGCCAGCAGCATTGTCCCGGAAGATAACGGTATTGATATAGCATATTTCTTTGATAAGGATATTGAAAGAGCTGAGAATTTAGCATCATTAGCCGGGGGCGTGGCAGTACTTCACTTTGATGAAATGTTAAACGATGTCGATTTAGTTTTAGAATGCGCTTCACCTGATTCCGTCAAGTATTTCGCACCAAAAGTTTTGAAACAGGGCATTGACATGATTATTATGAGCATTGGTGCGTTTATGGATAAGGAATTTTATACTGAAATCCTATCTATAGCTAAGGAAAATGGTGCCAAGATTCATTTGCCGTCAGGTGCTGTAGTTGGTTTGGATGGAATAAAAGCGGTTGCCAAATTTGGTTTGAAGGAAGTAACTCTCGTAACTCGCAAATCCCCTAAATCTCTTGGAAAGGACATTGATGTTGAAGAGGTATTGTTTGAAGGAAAGGCATCCGAAGCGGTTAAGGAATTTCCATTAAACATTAATGTTGCAGCAACCATCAGCCTTGCCTGCAATAAGGATATAGATGTAAAGATAATTGTAGATCCTAATGTTGACAGGAATGTTCATGAAATCACAGCCAAAGGGGACTTTGGTGAATTCAAAACAATAACCATGAACTATCCATGTTCAGCCAATCCAAAAACAAGCATGTTGGCAGCACTATCTGCAATCAGATTGCTTAAGAGTTTTAACGAAACTATTAGTGTGGGAATGTAATGAAGGAATATGAAGTTTATTCATCTTTGAAAGTTCCTAAAAATTCTAAAATAATTGTCAGGTTAGATGGTAGAAGTTTTCATCAGCTATCTAAAGATTTGAATTTAAATAAGCCATATGATGAGGATTTTTGCAAAGTAATGTCTGATGTTTGCACAGGCCTATTTAAAGAATTCTCACCGCTTTTTGTTTATACTTTTTCAGATGAGATAAGCTTGCTTTTTGACCATATCCCATTCGATGGCCGAGTTGAAAAAATCAACTCAGTAATAGCCAGTTTCGCAGCAAGTTCCTTTGCCATGAATTATGGTGCCGAGTTTAAAAAGCCTCCCGCATTCGATTCGAGGATTATTCCAATAAGCGATGAGGACATTTTGAAATATTTTAAATGGAGACAGGACGAATCATGGAGAAATTGTGTAAATTCCCATGGCATTTTTTACCTCAAATCAAAGTATTCGAATGATGAGGCAAACGATAAAATAAATGGTATGAACTTAAGTGATGTCCATGAATTATTGTTTGAAAATGGGATTAACTTAAACGATGTTGAAACTTACAAAAAACGTGGCGTGGGAGTGTATAGGAAAAATAAAAAAGTCACTGGTTTCAATAAAAAAAAGAATAAGCAACAAACATCCTACAGAAGCTTCATATATGTGGACTGGAAATTACCGATATTCAACGAAGACTTCTTTAAGGAAATTAATGTGATAAAATGAGTTTCATTTCAAAAATATTCGGAAATGATGAAGAGGAATTTAATGAGGTTCGGGTTGACCGTGAAGTTTTAGATTCCGTAATATACTACTCAAAAAAAGCATATCCGAATGAATTTTTAGCATTTTTCGATGGCCAGATAAAAGATAAGGTTCTTTATATCACAGGTTTGATATTCCTTCCCGGAGAAACATGTGAAACTGGAGCTGTTGTTCACACGGAACTCATTCCAATGAATACCAAATACTTCGGATCCGTCCATTCACACCCAGGTCCAAGTGCAAGCCCATCTGATGCAGATTTGATGACTTTCTCAAGAAACGGCTATTTTCACATGATAGTATGTTTGCCTTACTCAGTTGAAACATTTAAAGCTTATGATCGTTACGGAAATCATTTAGATTATACTTTGGGGGATTATGGCTATTTGGTTGAAGATACCGACAATGATTTTTTCGATGAAGATGATGTTTTAAAAGAGGATGATGAATTCACACCTGGTTTTTTCGATGAAGATGATGATGAATTTTTCAAGACTCTTGATGAGGAGCCGGCTAATCATTATGAGGAATTTGAGAAAAGTCAAATGAACGGCCATAATCAGGTCATAAGAATCGAAATCAATCCTGACGGCACAGTTAAAAGGGTGTCAAGGGAATTTAAAAAATAGTTTTTTTTTAAAAAAAGTAAAAAAATAAAAAACAATATGGTGAAAATCGTTTTTTATTTATAAGTCAAGTCCAATAGCTTCATAAACATTGTCTAAAGCTTGGATTTCTTTTATGACGCTTTGTGGAATTTCTTTGTCCAAAGTTAAAATCATGATGGCTCTTCCGCCTTTTTCATCTCTTCCAACTTGCATAATTCCAATGTTTACGCCATGTTCGCCTAATTTGGTTCCTATTTTACCGATGCTTCCAGGGACATCCTCATATTTTGCAATGAACATGTGTCCTTCAGGAATAACATCTACCCAATAATCGTTTACTTTCAATATTCTTTCTTCGTGAAGGATGGTTCCTTCAGCAGAGAACATGTCTTCTGCACTTTTAGCGGTAACTTTGATTAATGAGTCATATCCTTTTGCATTGTTTTTTCTTCCTTCAGTAATGCTTATTCCTCTGTCTTTAGCTACAAGTGAAGCATTTACTGCATTTACAGGGGAACTTAAGAAAGGATTTACAGCACCTTGAATAACGGTCCTTGTTAAGATTTCCAAATTGTCGATTTCAGATAATTCTCCACTGTAAACAATTTCGATTTCTTTGATTTTACCGTTTACTGCTTGGGATATGAAACTGCCTAATTTTTCACATAAACTCAAGTATGGAGATACTTCCTGGTAAGTTTTGTGATCAATGCGAGGCATATTCAATACGTTTTTAGGGGTTCCGCCTTTGAATAAGTCGATAATCTCATCAGCGACAATGATAGCTGCATCTCTTTGTGCTTCTTTAGTTGAAGCAGCTATGTGTGGAGTCAATACTATATTGTCCAGTTCAAATAATTTTGAGTCTTCTGCTGGTGGTTCGTCTTCGTATACGTCTAATGCCGCTCCACCAATTTTGTCATTGGCTAATGCATCGTATAATGCCTCTTCATCGATGATTCCACCACGAGCACAATTGGTAATGAATGCTGTGTCTTTCATTGTTTCAAACTCTTCTGTGGAAATCAAGTGTTTGGTTTCAGGAGTAAGAGGTACGTGAATTGTAATGAAGTCGGCGTTTTTCAATACGGTTTCTAAATCGGTCAATTCAACACCCATTTGTTTTGCGACTTCTTCAGGCAAGTATGGATCGTAAGCCATAGCTTCCATTTCGAATGCTTTGCATCTGTTCACTACTTGGGAACCGATTCTACCCATTCCAATTACACCTAGGGTTTTGTTTCTAAGTTCAACACCCATGAACTTTTTCTTTTCCCATTTGCCTTCTTTTACAGATTTATCCGCAATAGCTAATTTGCGAGCCATTGTGAGTAAAAGTCCCATTGTATGTTCTGCAACGGTAATGGAAGTTGATTCAGGTGAGTTCACAACCATAATACCTTTTTCGGTTGCTGCATCGAGGTCAATGTTGTCTACTCCAACACCCGCTCTTGCAATAATTTTCATGTTGTCCGCTTTTTGGATAAGGTCTGCGGTAAGTTTAGTTCTACTTCGAACTACGATTCCGTCATATTCATGAATGGTATCTGCTAATTCTTCAGGAGTGATGCTGGTATCTACAACAACTTCAGCTACTTCCTTTAAATTTTCAATACCCTTTTCGTTAATAGCATCAGCAATAAGCACTTTCATATTTTCACCATAATAATTGTTTTTAGAAAGAATATTTAATAATAAATATTAGTTAAATATCTATTTTTTATTATATTTATAATTTCATTAAATATTATATTTCAACAATATTTTAATAAGATAAATCAAATAATTATTAGCGAGGATGTTATCATCCATAAAAAATTTAAGGAGAAGATATTATGGTATCAGTACAAGAGTTTCCTATATCAACTGCAAACGATATTCCAGGATTCAGGATTGTAGAGACAAAAGGATTTATTTACGGTTTAACTGTCAGAAGTAGGGGTGCTGGAGGACAAATCGGAGCAGGTATCAAATCTCTCTTTGGTGGTGAAATCACCCAATATGTTAAAATGATGGAAGAGTCAAGGGAAGAAGCGTTGCACAGGGCAATCCAACATGCAAAAGAGTTAGGCGCAAACGGAATTGTTGCAATCAGATTCGATTCAAACGAAATATCCGATGTAATGCAAGAAATTCTTGTTTATGGAACCGCTGTTGTAGTTGAAAAAGAATAGTGATAACATGTTTTTTGACAACCTGGAATTTAAAGGTGAATCAATACCTCAAACAATATTAGGTTATGGTCCATTTATGGCTGAACTTTATTTTGGCCATAGATCCAGGCTGTATCAGATTGATTTGTATGACAATCCGCAGAATACTGCAAATATCATCATTGAAGCTTACAATCAAGGAATTCGAGCTATTAACTTGGTAAATGACTCAAAGTTACTTGAAGCTTATGATATCGCTAAGGAAAATGGCTGTGAAATGAAAGTAATAGCGACAATCGGAAAAAGTGATGTCGATTATTTAAATCCGAATTATGATGTAGCAAAAGAAGTTGATTGGGATGATGATATCGAGCTGTTCAGCAAATATGACTGTCCTTTGATGCTTGTCGACGAATTCATCACTGATGGTCATGACTGGAAATTAATTTCAAAAATCCTGTCTGAAATTAACAATACTGGGGCGCTTTCAGGTCTTGTGAGTGCATTTCCTTCAAAAACAGCAGATTTAATTAAGGATAATCTAGATTTGGACTTATTTGATTTTTACATGATTCCATTCAATTCATTATCATATATGATGGACATAAGCGCTTTCAATCCATCTCAAAGGAAAGAATTTGAGCAAAAATTAATAGATTTGGATAAAAAAGTGATAGCTACTCGTATTTTGGCGGCAGGCGTTTTAAAACCTAGGGACGTATTTGAATTTTTCAAAAAGATTGATTATATAGATTTAATCAGTTTGGGAGTTGCAAGTGTCGATGAAGCAAAAGAGGATTTCTCCCTTTTGAAGCAATATTAGAATTTGATTACTTCATATTCTTCAAAAGGAACTAACTTGTCCTCTTCAAGTGTTTCATTAAGTATTTTCAATCCATTGATTAAATCTGTAATATTTTTATTTGATGGCTTTTTGCCGGTAATCTGCAGGTATTGCCTTGGAGAGATTTCGCACAGTTCGCATTCAAAATTGCAGCACCTGTCCTTTTCTTCACAACCGTATCCCTCTTGGGTTTCATCTGTTCCAATCACGATGTCGTCCAGTATTCTTGAAACTCTTTCGTCGGATGCGAACATGGCTATTTTTTGTGTTTTTCCACAGATTCCAATGGCTTTTTGGCCAGCATAGTTGCAAACCCATTTTATTGGATAATTTTCCATTTCGGTAATTTGTAAATTTTCCATTTTATCACATTAATTTTCCTTTCTTTCTCTAATCATTTTCAGCAATTCTTTTGAATTTTCGAATTCCTTCAATTCCCATGATTTGATTACGGGTATGGTTCCAATAGATTCTTTTATTTTCTCGTTATTAATTATAAACACAGGTTCTGAAGTTGTAACCATTGATAAATCTTTTAAAGGAATGGCCATTCTTTTTAAGGTTTTTTCAGTCCTGTTTTTTTCAACATTTGCAATTAATGGGGATTCCTTTTCTGAACTTTTCATTTTAGCGACCGCATCAAATGGGCTTTTATTGGTTGAAACTACTCCATAACCTAGTTTTGATAAATCAAGAGTATCATCGCTGCTGTTATATTCAATTTCTTCTTTTTGAGGTTGTTTTAATAAGTCGATGTCTAAAGTGACTTTTGTATTCAGGATTTCTTCAAGTATCATTGCGGTTTCAGTGTTTGCGCGAACGATTTCATTTTCATATTTGTACATTGTAGCCCGGGATACATGGGCAAGGTCTGCCAAATCCTTTAGGGAAAGTGAATATTCCTCTCTGTATTGCTTTATAACGTTCCCGTCGATTTTAACAAAATATCCTCCTCTGTCTGCCAGGATTTCAGGATATTCATTGTAAAGAATCATGTTTTTCAAGGTGTCAAAGCCAATGGCTGGAATGTCATACCTTTCATAGATTACTCCCTCTTCCAGATATCCGTTTCTTGATTTTTCGCCGATGATGATTGGTGAAGCAAGGAATATGTTGGATAGCTGTTTCATTTCATAAGCATTGCGTTCATTAATGCTGTCTATATTTTGAAATGTTTTTAAAAGAAGAATCAGCAGGTTTTTGCGAGCTACAATATCAAAGGATCCTTGGTCATAAATATCGGATGTTTTATAACCTTGAGACCTTAACAGGCTTTCAATATTTTTCAGCAGCTGGCTTCGAGTTAACATATTAAATACCTCTTGTTTAAACTATATATTGTTTTAACTAATAATATATTGTTATACTTTAAGGTGATTATAATTAATATTTTACACATTGGAATTGATGACACTGACTCTCCGGATGGAATGTGCACAACATATCTGGCAAGTCAGATAATCAACAGGCTTGAGGATAACGGCATTGAATTGTTGGATTATCCAAAATTAATCAGATTAAACCCATTCGCCCGATTCAAGACACGGGGCAATGGGGGGGTCAGTCTAAAAATATCAAATGACAATAAAGTCAGTTTGGCAAAGCAGATTGTTTTGGATGAAGTTAAAAAGCTTTCCATGTTTGATTGTGACAATACGAATCCTGGCGTAATCTTTTATGAGGGGGAGATAACATCTGAAATGGAAGATTATGCTTTCAGGGCAATTTATGAATTCATCACTATCAAGGAGGCCGAGGAATTCGGAAAATCAGTCGGTTGTGAAATCCATAAATTCAAAAAGGGAAGGGGAATAATCGGATCAATTGCGGCCATCAGCTTGCCTTTGGATGATTTTACTTATGAGCTATTGGCTTATAGAAGCTCTGAAAATTACGGAACCAAAAGGCGGATTGATTATGATTCTGTTTATATGATGGATAAGGAGACATTCCCTGACACTTTCGAGAACATTGATTATTCTGAAGATTATATTGCAATAGAGCCTAAAACACCTTGTCCTGTTTTATATGGAATCAGGTCAAATGCAGTTGAAGCGCTTTACCGTGCAAAGGACATTGTTGAAGTTTCAGAACCGATTGTCGATTGGTGTATCTTCAAGACAAATCAGCACACCGACATGCATATTCAAAAGGCTAATAGTATAGCTGAAATGAGGCAATTCGGATGTTATGAAGTCGTGGGAAAAGTCAAAAACAGGCCTAAAATCATTGATGGGGGCCACATGTTCTTTTATATTTGTGATGAGTCCGGCGAAATCGAATGCGGAGCATATGAGCCAACAAAAGATTTCAGAAAAATTGTCTCACATTTGAAGCCTGGTGATATTGTAAGGGTCTTCGGCGGTATTGGAGAGCAAAATACTTTTAACATAGAAAAGTTTCAGGTTGTTAAACTAAATGATGTGGAATATAGAAATCCGATATGCGAATGTGGAAAAACCATGACCTCCGCTGGAAAAAACAAGGGTTTCAAATGCAAGAAATGTGGAAATAAAATTAAATCCAGTGAAAAAGTTCCTATTAAAATCAAGCGTAATTTAAAAAATGGTTGGTTTTACGAAACACCGGTTTCTGCAAGACGCCATTTGTCAAAACCGCTCTGTAGAATGGATTTATTTTAAATAAAAGATATATTGTTTGTATTTTTAAATTTAAATAATTTTTATTCAAATATTAATGTTCACTTTTTGTGAAATAATTGTCATTTTTTAACTATTTTTATTCGTGTTTGTTGAACTTTTGAGAACCAAATCCTATTAATTTATATACTGGTTGTTTGAAAGATAGATTTAATTAGCACATTTATTGTGTTGGGTGGGAGAGGGTATTATTTCAAACAATGATGATTCAACGACAGATGTTCAACATATATATCGTAATAAAACTGATAAGCGTATTTTGAAGAAAAATCCTTGGAAGGATTATGGTTTACATATTTCAGTACTTGTTTTAGTGATAATTGCCGAGTTAATCGGACCAATTGAAATTAATCTATCAAAAAGTGTTTCTGTTTCAATAATGCCGTTGTTGTATACGATGGTTTTAGGTTTGATATTTTATTTGGCAAAGCCGATTACATGGATTCAAAGAAAACAGGCTCGTGTCGCTGAAGGGGCGATGATGCTTTTTATTGGTGTTTTGATTGCAAAATTGGCTGTTTCCAGTGGTCAATCAATTCATTTGATCTTTCAGATGGGTCCCGCATTGATGCTGCAGGAATTGGGGCACTTGGCAACAATCCTGATTGCACTTCCTGTTGCATTGCTTTTAGGATTTAAAAGAGAAACAATAGGTATGACAAACTCCATTGGACGTGAACCTGAAGTTGCTGTCGTTGTTGATAAATATGGATTCAACTCTCCTGAAGCAAGAGGAATATTTGCATTGTTCATTGTCGGAACAATAATTGGAACAGTATTTATTAGTTTTTTAACCAGCATTTCCGTATCTTTATTGCCTTTGCACCCATTTGCATTTGCTATGGCAAGTGGTGTTGGAAGTGCCAGTATGAATGCTGCTTCCCTCGGACCTACTCTCGCCGCATTTCCTGCATTGGAAACTCAAATTGAGGCATTCGCAGGATTTAGTAATCTGCTTTCATTTTCAGTTGGAATTTACATTGTAATATTCATTGCAATTCCTTTATGCGAAAAGTTATATTCCATTCTGGAGCCGAAAATTGGAAGAGATGCAATAATAGATGAGGATGGGGGTGAATAAAATGGTCGAGCTTATTGACGGATCTGAAAATGTATCTGTCCATGGTATTTTCAATTGGATTCTTTTATTGGCTATCTTTTCTGTTATAACTTGCATAGGAAATTATATTGGGTATGAGCATCCTATTGGAGATTCTTTAGTGGGTATGGGCATTTTGTCACTCATAACATTAATTGGAGTTTGGATGGAAAGAAAGCTTCCACTTAATATTTCTTCAATTATTTATATCAGCGTAATAGGAATCATCATTGCTCTTCCTATAATGCCAACATCAAGTTTTGTTCTTCACTATGTCTCTCAAGTTGAACTTCTATCTATAGTGACAGTATTTTTGGCTTATGTCGGTATTGGTATGGGAAAAAGTTGGAATGAATTCAAAGCCCTTGGTTGGAGAGCGGTGATTGTTACAATTCTCGTAATCGCTTCAACATATTTGGGGTCAGCTATTGTGGCTCATATAATCCTTGTTTTGACTGGTGTTCCAGTTTAATCTCATTTATTTTATTTCCTATTAGGTGAAAAACAATTATATTTTTTATAAATTTTTATTCTTATTTTGTGAATTTTTGAAAAATAAATGTTATTAATTTATATAATATGTTTTAGGTAAATTATAATATACTTTAGTGGTATTTATAAATACTTTTCATATTTAATCGGGAGTGGGTTTTTATTCCGATGAGAGATAATGATGGGCAAGTTGAGCACATTTATCGTGAAAAAACGGATAGAAGGATTTTAAGGAAAAATCCATGGAAAGATGTCAGATTACATGGTACAGTTCTAGTTTTAGTAGTTATTGCTGAATTAATAGGCACAATAACCATTCCACTTTCACATGATGTTAAGATTACAATAATGCCGCTTATTTATACTATTATTTTAGGCTTGGCTTTCTATTTGGTGAAACCTATCAAGTGGATTCATAGAAAGCAGGCTCGTATCGCTGAAGGAGCGATGATGCTTTTTATTGGTGTTTTGATTGCAAAATTGGCTGTTTCCAGTGGTCAATCAATAGCTTTGATTTTTGATATGGGTCCGGCATTAATCTTGCAGGAATTAGGGCATTTGGCAACCATTTTAGTTCTCCCTATTGCTTTGCTTTTAGGATTTAAAAAGGAATCCATTGGTATGACCAATTCAATAGGAAGGGAACCGAATGTAGCTGTTGTAGTTGATAAATATGGTTTCAATTCTCCCGAATCAAGAGGAGTATTTGCAATTTTCATTATCGGAACCGTAATCGGTACAATATTTATCAGTTTCCTAGTTACCTTTTCATTATCCTTCTTGCCTCTGCATCCGTACGCATTTGCTATGGCCAGTGGTGTGGGCAGTGCAAGTATGAATGCTGCTGCCATCGGACCGACTCTTGCCGCGTTTCCGGGAATGGAAACTCAAATTGAGGCATTTGCAGGATTCAGTAACTTGCTTTCATTCTGTGTCGGAATTTACATTGTAATATTCGTTGCACTTCCGTTAACCGAAAAAATGTATAACTGGTTTGAACCTAAAATTGGAAGGGATTCGATTGTAAAAACTAAGGAGGATGATTAGATGCCTGATTTTATCGACGGGTCTGAAAATGTTTCAGTGCACGGTATTTTCAATTGGATCTTGCTGCTGCTGATTTTTTCAATTATTACTGTAATAGGTAACTATTTAGGTTATAAACACCCTATAGGTGATTCATTTATTGGAATGTGTATTCTGTCTTTAATTACACTTGTTGGTGTTTGGCTGGAAAGGGAACTTCCATTCAACATATCTTCCATTCTTTACATAAGTGTAATGGGCATTATTCTTGCATTTCCTGGAATGCCTACCTCTCAAACAGTGCTTTATTATGTTTCTCATGTAGAGCTTTTATCTATCGTTACAGTATTCTTGGCTTATGTTGGTATTGGAATGGGTAAAAGCTGGGACGAATTTAAGGCTTTAGGTTGGAGAGCCATTGTTATTACTATTCTGGTCATCGCAGCAACTTATTATGGTGCGGCTATTGTAGCGCACATCGTATTGGTCGCCACTGGTGTTCCAGCAGTTTAAGGTTTATTTTGTAAAATTGTTTTTCCTTGTAAGTTAACTATTTAATACTACTTTTTACATATATTAATGATAGGTGTTTTATGTTTTTACAAAATATTTCTAGATTTATTTCAAACTATCGCTATGAACAGGCAACTGTAGAATCCATCACTACCGTTAAGGCTGCTTTTTTGGACTTTTTTGGAGTAACCTACAGAGGAGTGGGTGAAGAAGCTTCAAAAATTGCATACAATACAGTTGAGGAAATATTTTTTGGAATTTCCAATTTGAATTTAAACGCCACAGTCATTGGTAAAAATGTTAAAACCGACATATTAAGCGCAGCATTTTTAAATGCCGTTTCAGCTCATGTGCTTGAATTGGATGATGGCCACAGAGGCGCACAGATTCATTTGGGGGCAGTAATTTTTCCGACTGCACTGGCCATTAGCGAATCATATAACCTAAGCGGAAGGGAATTCCTGGAAGGCGTAATGGTAGGATATGAAGTTGGGATTCTATTGGGTAAAATAGTAAATCCTGAACATAGGAATAAGGGATTCCACACAACCGGTACCATAGGCACATTCATTGCAGGGGCAGTCGCCTCTAAGCTATTGGACCTAGATGAGGAACAGACATTAAACGCATTGGGTTTATGTGGAACACAGGCTGCAGGACTTTTGGAATCCGACCATGGGGGATCTATGGGCAAGGCATTGCATGCTGGAAAAGCAGCATACAACGGATTGCTCTCCGCCCTTTTGGCAAGAAATGGATTTACAGGTAGTGGCACTATCTTTGAAGGCAATGAAGGATTTCTAAAAACAATGGTTTTTGACAATACTGATTACACTATGGAAAATTTCTCATTGGAAGATGCTCTGAAGGATGTGGGAAAGGTCAGAGTGAGAGACATTTACTTTAAGAAATATCCATTTTGCAGACATATCCATTCTTCAATCGACACTGCATTAAAGCTTAAGGCCAGCATAGGAGATGAATATACTCACATTGAAAATGTAGCAGTTAAGACTTATGAGATTGCAGCAGAACACAATAATTTCAATCCGAAGAACATGGAAGAGCTTAAGCAAAGCTTGCCTTATGCAGTAGCAATCTCTCTTGTTGTCGGAGAAGTCAGTGTCGATAGACTAAACCAGTTAATAGATTATGGTCTTTTAGAGAATTATTCAACTGTGGATGTTGTAAACAGCATAAAGGAAATAGCAAGCAAAATGGTCGTCCTTTCGGATGACAAGTTAAATGAGCTATATCCTGATAAACGGCCGTCTAATGTTGTAATCAAATTGGATGAATCATTTAGAAACGGAATTTTCCAGAACATTACGATGCTTCCGAAAGGTGATTTCGAAAATCCTTTCCAGTTAAGGGAACTGATTGACAAGTTCAAGCTCTTAAATCCTATTTATGATGTCAAAAATTTAACTGTAATCGATTCATTGGAAGAGTATTCAATGGGCTATGTTGTCAAAAAATTAAATGGGTAGATAATATGGATGAAACAAAAGAATTTCTTAAAGAAATCGGTATTGAAGACACTAGCAAAGATTTTCAATCAGAAAAACGATTCAAGGATGGAGGACAGTATCGTTTTGAAGTTCCGGGAATTCAATCTCCAAACACCATGAATGCCCTTTTAAAAGAATCAGTAAAAAATAACATTTTCATACACAGGGTCACTCAAACCAAAGGAATAATGATGTTGACTGATGAGGAAATTGAAAAAATGGTCAGCTTGGCAATTACTTACGGTTGCGAGCTATTTTTGGCAGTGGGTCCAAGAGCAACTTATGATACCTCAGCAACAGTCCATACTAAAGAAGGAAGCAGAATAGGCTATAGGTTACGTGGCTATGATAATCTGGTTTATGCTATAGAAGACGTTAAGAGAGCTTGCAGGTTAGGCGTTAGGGGAATATTGCTATATGATGAAGGATTGTTGTGGACTTTAAATAAAATGAAAAAGGCAGGTGAAATTCCGTTAAATGTTCACTTTAAATTATCCGCTCATGCAGGCCATTCAAATCCGGCTTCTGCTAAATTGCTGGAGGGTATAGGTCTCAATTCTCTAAATCCTGTTCGCGATTTGCAGATTCCTATGATTGCGGCAATTAGAAATGCCATTGATATTCCGATTGATTTGCACACTGAAAACCCTAAATCCACGGGAGGATTCATAAGACATTACGAAGTGCCCGACTTCATCCGGGTGGCGGCTCCGGTTTACTTAAAAACAGGAGGGTCTGTTGCAACAAATCATAATTGGGACACTACAGAAAAAGAGGCAATTGCTCGCATAAAGCAAGTTAAATTAGTTAAAAGAGTAATTGATACTTATTTGCCTGATGCAGTCGCATCACCAACTGATTCTAATTATTTATCAATTCCAGAGTGATTTTATGGATATTGTCAATGAGATTTCCAAATCAATCATCAAAGCATCAACTTGTTTATCTGATGATAAATTAAAGGCTTTAAAAAAGGCTATCGATTTGGAAACCAATGAAAATGCTTCCTGGTGTCTGTCACAGATTTTGGAAAATTATAAAGTCGCCGAAAATACTGGTTTTCCATTGTGTGATGATACAGGAATTCCTCATGCAATTATTGAAATTGGGGAAAATAGGCAAATAACAGGGGGGCTTTTAAATCAGATTCATGAAGGAATTGCTTTAGGTTTGGATAACCTTCCGGCAAGGCCAATGGCAGTCAAAGGTGATGAAATTGAAAGAATCGAGCAGTCCAAAGGTTTATATGAAAATCCGGGAATGCTTAAACCGGCATCCATTTTGCTGGATACAATAAATGACGAATCGACTTATAAAAGGGACATCTCGCCAGATACATTGAATATCCATTTTCTACTGGAAGGCGGCGGACCCGAAATAAGAGCGAAAACATTCAGGGTTTATCATCAGCGTTCTTTTGATAATGTAATTGGGACTGCAATTGACTGGCTTGGTGAATCATTGAAAATGTTGGGTTGCACCCCATCCATTCCATCAATTGGGATTGGAAGAACGCATTTTGAGGCAACAGCCCTTATGCTGAAATCCATTGTCTATGGGAATCTGGACAATCAAAGTGAAATAGAGCAATTCGTTACATCAAAATTAAATGAAACCGGCATTGGTCCATTGGGTTTCGGTGGAAAAACGACCGTACTTGGGTCATATGTTAATATTGGAAATCAAAGGGCAAGCGGCGTTAGGATAGTTTCGGTTAGGCCATCTTGCTTTGTCGAACCCAGAGTTGCAACTCTTAAGTTGTAAAATTTATATTTAAGCAAAATCTTATTTAAATCAATAAAACAAGGAAAAAGATTATGAAGGAAAATAATTTTAAGGTAAATCCTCATTCACTAAGAACCGCAGTATCAAAAGTGGAAGAAAATAAAATAGTTACAAGAGGATATAATCAAAGGGATCTGATTGAAAAGATTAGATACAGTGATATGGTTTTCCTGCTTCTTAAGGGAAGATTACCTACCATTATGGAAGGGAAGATATTTAACCATGTATTGGTTTCATTCTGTGATCATGGAGTCACACCACCCAGCACTCAAACTGCACGTCTGATTGCTTCTTCAGATTCGCCTATGAATTCTGCTGTTGCAGGGGCATTGCTGTCCTTTGGGCATAAACATGCGGGAGCCATTGAAAAGGCAATGGAATTGTACCAGTCTAAAATCAGCTCATTGTACATAACAGAGGATTCAGACCTTGATAACAGGCAAATTGCAAGCTTAGCTATTGATGTTTATAATGAGTATGTCGGCAATAAAAAGATACCTGGCTTTGGACACAGATATCACGATGTCGATCCCCGTGCAGATAAACTAATGGAACTTGTCATAAAGGAAGGATTTGTTGGTCCACATATCAAGTTGGCATTGGCAATTGAAGATTTGATTTATGAAAAGAAAGGAATTAGGCTCAATGTTGACGGTGCAAATGCCGCAATATTGTCAGATTTGGGATTTTCTCCTGATTTGGGTCTAGGGGTATTCATAATCGGAAGGGTCCCTGGAATTATTGCACATATTCATGAAGAAAAAATGGAAGAAGAGGAATTTAGACGTTTCTGCGATCTTGATGACATAGAATATATAGGTAGATGATAACATGGAATTTATTGATGTAATAAATGAAAGGTACAGTATGAGAGGATTTCTGGACAAGGAAGTCGAAAAGGAAAAACTAGAATATGTCTTAAAAGCAGCTACAATAGCTCCAACAGGTGTCAATGCACAACCTTTTAAAGTTTATGTAATCGATACCAAGAAATACAAGGATGAGCTGTCTGAAATTTACGGCGCAAAATGGTTTGTCGAAGCTCCATATGTATTATGTGTTGTGGCTTTAAAGGACAAGGCATGGACCAGGCCATGGGATAAGAAAAATATTGCAGATATTGATGCAACAATAGTGATGGACCATATGATTCTTGCAGCAACCGATGTTGGATTGGGCACATGTTATATTGGCGCATTTAAGAAATATAAAGCTCATAAATTCTTGAACTTGGATGAAAACGAGGAACCGGTATTGTTCACTCCATTAGGCTATGGCAATGCAGAACCAAGAGACACTCCAAGAATGGATTTGGACGAATTTGTCGTTTACATGGATTAAAATGCAACTTTTAATATTGGGTGCAGAAAATTCAAAGGAAATGGAAGAGATTTCCATGGAACTGTCTGCAGAAAAATTCAAGACCATTGAAGGAAATGAAAATTTCATATTGATGAGGAAAAGGAGATACGGAAATCTCTTGATTCAGGGAGTTTGCCTGGTGTTGGCATTGATGGTTTCCGCACTTTTTCTATTCATTAATCTGGCTTATTTCACATATTCATATCTTTGGGCATCCCCTCATGTTTTGATTACAACAGAAAAGGTGGGGGAAAATGGTGAAAGGCTAGAATTCAATAGCATGGAAGAGGTTCTAGAAAAAGCAAATGCTACTCTATGATTTCATCCACGCTGTACTCTTCTATTTTTCTAATCAATAACGGACTTTTGGCATAGACGTACTCGGATTCTTCACCGATTTTCGCATCAATGAATACCTTATCCACGTCAGGTTCCGTAAAGAGAGCTATTATGTCATTCACGAAGTCATCATAGCACTTTTGAACTTCTTCATCACTAAAGCCAAGGTGAGGAATTTCATTGGTCCAGATGTCGCTTCCGGGCGAAAACTTTTTATCGATTATTTTATTGTCCTTGATTTCGCTGTCCAACGTTAATGAAAAGTCCTTGTTTAATATAATCCATACTGCTCTATCCATACATATTCCTTTATAATGAATAATATAAATATTATGAAGTTGAAATTAAGAGTAGTGTTTAATATGGCAAATGTTAAAATGTTTAAATTACTGGGAGTAATGTTGGCTGTAATGCTAATCGTATGGGGAATATCTCCAATAATAAGACATCAGCCTTTAACAAATGATGTCATTGCAACCGCAATCATTCTGATTTTGATAGCTATTGCATACCTGATAATAATGTTCAACCCCTCCTGGACAAAGGCGGTTTTCTTTTTCGAAGGAATCGTCATTGGTGTCAGTGGGTATATGCTATTGGATTTTCCCTACAACATAGAACTTCTTATTGTGGGTTTGATTATTGTAATAATAGCAATTTTAGCTTATTTACAGAAACTACCGCCAAGTATATTGAAATGGTTCTATAAATAACTTATTTCTTTTTTATTCTTTTTTTTATCTATTTTATTCATGTTAATATTTTGTTTTGAATACTTTTTTTTAACTTATTTCAAATTTTGGCTATTTTTACTAATATTAAATCGTAAAAGATATATATATTGCTTAATAAAAATAAATACACCATGGTGATTAATTATGGCAGAGATATCAGACGCAATCGCAATGATAAAAAAAGCTGAATCTGATGCTGAACAACTTATTGTTGATTCCGAGTCTCAATCAAAAGACTTAATAGCTGAATCTAAATTAAAAGCTGAGGAATACATTTCAGAAGTTGAAGTCGCAGCTGAAGAAGAAGCGAAAAAAACTGTTTTTGATGCAGAAGATAAAGCTAAAAAAGAAGCGCAATCAATTGCAGAGCAGTCTAAAGGTGAAGTAAAAGCCTTAAAAGACAAAGCTATGGCAAATGTTGATGAAGCTGCTTCTATAATTGTCAAAAATATTTTGTAGTGTGAGTTTATATGTTCAAGACAGCTAGAATGCGTAAAATTAGAATTGTTACACTGGAAAAGTATGTGGCTCCTACAGTGGACGCTCTCCACGAGTCAGGACTCATACAAGTCAGTGATATTTCTGAAAGCATTCAGCAAGATCCTGAATTGGCGGAACTAGTAACTCCTTCAAAAGCTACTCCTTATACTGGGAAACTATCTTCACTTCTCATGAAAACAAACGGTATATCTGAACTGTTAGGAAATTCTTTATCAGAAGGCCATGGGTTAAAAGACACTTTAATGTCTTTTATTAGTCCAGATTTGCCTGTTCAAAAAGAAGTCAAGAAATTAGATACTCCTGCTTTTATTGAAAAAGCTGAAGATACATTGGCCCAGGTTGAAAGTAAAACAAGCGTTATTGAAGGTAAATTATCCGCACTCGACGCTGAAACAAGTGAACTACAGTCTAATAAAAGTTTGGCTAAACGTTTATCTAATTTTGACATGGATTTAGCTCTTTTAAAAGATTCAAAGTACACTTCTACTACTGTTGGAAGGATTAACGCTGAATCTGCTTCAGAAATCAAAAATGAATTAAGTAAATTGACAGACGAATTAGAAGTATTTACTGTTCCTATGGATGATAAGGAAGGAGAAATTATCACTGTAGTAACATTAAAAGAATTTAGTGATGATGTTTATTCAACACTTCGTAAATTCGACTTTGAGAAAATTGAAGTAGGTGATGTTGAAGGTACTCCTCAACATGTTATTTCAAAAGCTGATTCCAGGTTATTAACTATTGATTCAGAACGTGCCGCTGTAAAAACAGAGTTAAGGGCAGTTGCTGAACAATGGGACGATGAGATATTGGCTCTCAAAGAACAACTAGAAAATGAAAAAGAAAAGAACGAAATTCTTTCATCTTTTGTTCAAACTAAAGACGCTTATGTTCTTGAAGCATGGGTGCCTGTCAAAGACACAGAAAAAGTTGAACAACTGGTTGAAAAAAGTTCTGACGGACATTGTGCCTTTGAAACAATAGAGGTTGAAGGTACAGATGATGAAAATGTTCCTGTTTTACAACAAAACGGATGGTATGCAAAACCTTTCGAATACCTTGTAGATATGTACGCTCCAGTACGTTACAATGCAATGGATCCAACAATATTTGTTGCAATTACATTCCCATTCTTCTTCGGGTTCTGTTTAACTGATGCAATTTATGGTTTAGTTGTATCCGCTATTGGTGTTGTATTATTAAGAGGATTAGGTAAGGTTAAAGAATCAATGCGTTCATTCGGTTGGATTTTAATCTGGTCAGGTCTGTGGGCCGTTATACTAGGTTTATTAACCAACGGTTTCATTGGGGACTTCCCTGAAAGAATAGCCGGTTTCCGTTTGCCAACTGTATTTGCTCCTGTTGAAGCATTTGTACACCCTGATACTATTTTATTAATAGCTATCGGAGTTGGTCTTATTTACACCAATATCGGATTTATATTGGGTGCAATTAACAACTTAAGATACGGAAATGTAAAAGATGCTATCGGTTCTCAAATTTGTTGGTTTGTTTTCGAAGCTGGTATTATCTTACTTGCTTTAGGATTCATGATGCCTGCAATCGGCATGATTGGTATGGTATTAGGTGGAATTTTAATACTTGCAACTATCGGAATGTTAGTATGGGCTAATGGTGCATACGGTGTAATGGATATTTTCGGTTACATGGGTGATGTGTTATCCTACGCTCGTCTTTTAGCATTATGTTTAGCTACTGGTGGTATTGCTATGACAGTAAACATCTTAGCTCAAATGTTAAACAATATGGTTCCATATGCTGGAATTGTTCTTGCAATATTCATATTCATATTCGGTCATATTGCAAACTTCGCTTTCCAAGTATTAGGTGCATTTATTAACGCTTTACGTCTTAACTATGTAGAGTTCTTCTCACAATTCTTCATGGAAGGTAAAGGTAAATTCGATGCTTTCAAAGCAAAAAGGACATTTACAAAACTTAAAAATTAGAAATTTTTCATTAATATATTAAAATTAAATTTAAAAAATCAATATTATTTCAAAGGTGATTAAATATGGCAGAAATTGCTTTAGGTACTGCTTTAGCAGCTATTGGTGCTGGAGTGGCAATTGGATTTGCTGGATTAGGTTCCGGTTTAGGACAAGGTATGGCAGCTGCTGGTTCTGTAGGTGCAGTTGCAGAAGACAATGACATGTTTGCAAGAGGTATTATTTTCTCTGCATTACCAGAAACACAAGCTATTTACGGTTTCTTGGTTGCAATCTTATTATTAGTATTCTCCGGATTATTAGGAGGAGGACAAGGATTACCTACTGAAGCAGGTATTGTAGCTATTGGTGTAGGAGCATCCATCGGATTTGCTGGTTTAGGTTCCGGTATGGGACAAGGTATGGCAGCAGCATCCTCTGTAGGTGCAATTGTAGAAGATAATGATATGTTTGCTCGTGGTATTATTTTCTCTGCATTACCAGAGACACAAGCTATTTACGGTTTCTTGATTGCTATTTTACTTATGGTATTCGGTGGAATCTTAGGTTAAGGAGGCAATTTATATGAGCTCAGGCACAGATAAAATTGTTTCAAGCATTATGTCTGAAGCCCAAGAGAAAGCTGATGTAATCATTCAAGATGCAAACGCAAACGTTTCAGAAATTACCGCAAAAGCTGAAAAAACTGCAGAAGCAGAAAAACTTAAAATTTTAGACAATGGTAAAAAACAATCTGATATGAGATATCAGCAAATTATCTCTGAAGCTAAGATGAATGCTCGTAGAGCAAAGTTAGGGGCTAAAGAAGAAGTCATCGAAGCTGCTTTCAATCAAGCAACTGGTGAATTAAAAGAAAAAGCTTCTTCATTAAGTCCGGATTATGAAGATTCATTAAGTAAAATGATTAAAGAGGCTGCTGATGAAATCGGTAGTGATGATTTAATTATTCAATTAAATGAAGCTGACACAAACAAACTTAAACAGGAAATATCTTCAGACAATACTTTTGAATTAGATGGAATTAAATTCCAAGTTGGTGAACCTATCGATGTTATTGGTGGAGCGATCTTAAAAACAAGTAATGGAGATATTGAAGTAAATAACACTATTGAAGCTAGATTAGAAAGATTTAAAAGTATCTTACGTAGTGAAGTTGCTAACGTTTTATTTAAATAAATTAGGAGGATAAATTATGGCAGATGAAATTGCTACATTAATAAGTTCTGTAGGACTTACACAAGAAACTTTCTTGGTATTCTGTGTACTCGCAGTGCTTATTGTTGGTGCAGTAGTTGTAATCATTACATCCAGACCAATTTTGGACATTTATCCTTATCTTAACCCAAGTGCAAGAGTAAGAGCTAGAAAAGGAAGATTATTTGATGAAAAACAAATTTCTGAAATTGTTGAAACCAACAATGTTGAAGAAGTTGAAAATTATCTCAAAGGTATTCCTGAATACGCTGATGTTTTAGATGAATATCCACTTGACAAAGCATTAGATGTAGAACGTGCAAATACTTATGACTTCGTTGCAAGAGTAGCACCAAAAGACATTAAAGATCCTTTTGTTGTAATGTCTAAAAAGACCGATATCGATAATATCAAAAGTCTTTTAACCGCAAAAGAAGTTGGTCTCACTCCAGATGAAACTAAAGAATTATTGATACCTTGCGGATCTTTATATCCTCAATTAGAATCTTTAGCCGATTCTGAAAACGTAACTGACATTGTCACAAGTTTAGATAACACTGAATATGCACAGGCTTTAGAAGATGCTCTTCCACAGTATGAAGATACTAATATGATTCTTCCATTAGAATCTGCTTTAGATAAATACTATTTAGGCAAATTATTACGTTCTACTGACGTTCCTTCCGATGAAAATAAACAAATTTTATACTCATATGTTGGAACTCAAGTTGATGTATCTAATCTTAAACTAATTATAAGGGCTAAAGAAGATGGCCTTGATTATGATGCAATCTCTCCTTATATATTAGAAGAAGGATACCAATTACGTGAATGGAAACTTAAAGATTTAATGGAATCTCCGGATGTTACAAACGTGATTTCCGGATTAGAAGGAACTAAATATGCTGATGCATTGACTGATGTGGTGCCTGTTTACAACGAAACAGGATCCGTAGCAGTATTCGAAAAAGCATTAGACGTTTATGCTTCCGAGTATTCAAAATCTTTAGCATCTAAAAAACCATTAGGTATTGGTCCAATTATTGGTTATTTAAGTCAAAAAGAAAGCGAAATTAAAAATTTAAAAATTATTGCAAGAGCAAAAAGAGAGGTTGATTTCCCTAATTCTAAAATCATGGAGATGTTAATATGAGTTCAGTAGCGATTATTGGTGATATTGACACAGTTTCAGGTTTTAGACTTGGTGGTGTCAAACAAGCAGTAGTAGTAAATACTCCTGAAGAAGCTATTGCAGCTTTTGATAAATTTTTAGAAGACGAAATTTCAATTATTATCATTACTCAGTTAATGGCAAATGAAATAAGAGAACATATTAATAGGAAAATTGGTTCTGATGTTTTACCAATGATAATTGAAATACCTGATAAAGATGGGTCCTCAGAAGGATCATCTGATCAAATAAATGACCTTATTAAAAGAGTTATCGGGGTAGAGATGGTTAAATGATTATTGAAGGAAATATTATTAAGATTGCTGGGCCTGTTATTGTCGCAGATGGTATGAGAGGGGCTCAGATGCTTGAGATGGTTAGGGTAGGTGACGAGAAGCTTATCGGAGAAATCATCGAGCTCGAAGGTGACACCGCAACTATCCAAGTATATGAAGAAACAGCCGGTATCCAACCGGGTGAAGTAGTTGAATGTACTGGTGGAGCATTGTCCGTAGAACTTGGTCCTGGTATCATGAGTTCTATTTACGATGGTATCCAAAGGCCTCTAAGAATCATCAGAGAAGCATCTGGTGATTTCATTGCAAGGGGTATTGATGTAGATTCCATCAACAAAGAGAAAAAATGGGCTTTCAAACCAGTAGCAAAAGTCGGAGATGTTTTACAAGCTGGAGACGTTCTTGGAGAAGTACAAGAAACCACTGCAGTTTTACACAAAATCATGGTTCCTCCAGCACTCGAAGGTGAAGTAACCGAAATTGCAGCTGAAGGCGAATACACTGTATTAGATGATATCGCTGAAGTTGGAGGACAAAAAGTTCAAATGCTCCAAAAATGGCCTGTAAAAAGAAGCCGTCCATATGTAAGAAAATTAGACCCTGATATACCTTTAGTAACCGGTCAAAGAGCACAAGACACTTTCTTCTCTGTAGCTAAAGGTGGGGCAGCAGCTATTCCAGGTCCTTTCGGATCAGGTAAAACTGTTACACAACAACAATTAGCTAAATGGGCAGATGCAGACATCGTTGTATATATCGGATGTGGAGAACGTGGTAACGAAATGACTGAAGTACTTACCGAATTCCCATTCCTCGACGACCCTAAAACAGGTAACCCATTGATGGACAGAACTGTTCTTATTGCAAACACTTCCAACATGCCGGTAGCAGCTCGTGAAGCATGTGTATATACTGGTATTACCATTGCTGAATACTACCGTGACCAAGGTTACGACGTAGCGCTCATGGCAGACTCAACTTCAAGATGGGCAGAAGCTATGAGGGAAATTTCAGGAAGGCTGGAAGAAATGCCTGGGGAAGAAGGTTACCCTGCATACTTAGCATCCAGATTAGCTCAATTCTACGAAAGAGCTGGAAGAGTAGAAACTATCGGTACAGAATCAAAAGTAGCATCTATTTCTGTAGTTGGTGCAGTATCCCCTCCTGGTGGGGACTTATCCGAACCTGTTACTCAAAACACATTACGTATCTGTAAAGTGTTCTGGGCATTAGACGCATCTCTTGCAGATAAACGTCACTTCCCTTCAATCGACTGGCTACAAAGTTATTCCTTATATGTAGACAGTATTGAAGGCTGGTGGGCTGAAAATGTAGCTCCAGATTGGAGAGCAACTCGTGACCAAGCTATGAGTTTATTACAAAAAGAATCAGAGTTACAAGAAATTGTACAATTAGTTGGTCCTGATGCATTACCTGAAACTGACCAAGCTACTTTAGAAACTACCCGTATGTTAAGAGAAGATTTCTTACAGCAAAACGCATTTGATGATGTAGATACATACTGTGCTCCTTCCAAACAGTACCAAATGTTAAAAACAATTTTATTATTCTACAAAGAATCTCTTGCAGCAGTTAACAGAGGTGCACCAATTGCAACTATTGCATCCTTACCTGTTAAAGAAGAAATCGGTAAAATGAAATACATACACCAAGATGAATTTGATGCAAAAATTGCTGAAATTCAATCCGCAATTACTAAACAATGCAGTGAGGCTTAAAAATGAATACAAATATTAAAACTAG
>NZ_CAMVEE010000026.1 GCF_947166415.1 uncultured Methanobrevibacter sp.
GTCCTCATCCAGTTCGCCTCCGCACTCTGGGCAAACATCATTGACCGGATCATCAATAAATTCACAGCATTCGCTGCAGTAATCATCCTCATCTAACTTGCTTCCACACTTCGGACATCTCATAAAATCACCCTATAAAGTTTTAATGAATTCCTTGATGTATTTGTCACAGAATTCCCATGTATGCTCTCCGGAAGCCTTGATGAATGTGGCATCAACGTTTCTGGACTTCAAAAATTCATGAAAATCAACATTCTTTTCAAACAGGAAGTCATCAACGCCACAGGCCATGAAAATTTCCGGAAGGTCTTCGCAGGAATCTATCAGATACTTCGGATCCATGTCAGAATCTTTAACCTTATCCAAATCACCGAAGATTGATTCATAAAAATCCCTTGAGCGCAAAACATTACCGTCATCAGCATAATCAACCATATCATCAGTTATCAAGGCAGCAGAAATCATGCCTATTTTAGAGAAGTTCTGTGAGTATTTCAAACCGTTTCTTATAGCTCCATAACCTCCCATTGAAAATCCTGCGATAAATGTATCCTCCCTTTTATCGGACAATGGAAATATGTTTCGGGTAATGTCAAGAAGTTCCTGGCCTACGTACTCACCGTAATATGCATGCGCCTTTCTGTTGTCGACATAAAAGCTGTTTTCCCCGCATGGAATTACAATAGCTATTCCGTTGTCTTCTGCAAACTTCTGAATGGATGTGTTTGCAAGAAAGATATCGTCACTTCCGTACAATCCGTGAAGCAGATACAAAGTCCTGTATGGCTTTGGAACGATTTCCTCTGTATCCTGCAGGAAATGAATGTTGTCTGAAGGCAGAATCACGCTGATTGAAGTTCTTCTCTGCAGGCTTTTGCACTTGACATCTCCTCTAAATAGAACCATTAAAAACACCTACGTCCACAATTCTGTTATAAACATCGGACTTGCGTCTTCCGCCTTTTCAAATCCGCAGTATTCATAGAACTTTGCTTCGAGATCATATGCAATAACTACGATTCGCAAATAGTCCTTATAATGGCTTTTGATACGTTCAACCAGTTCCTTTCCTATTCCCTTCAGCTGATAATCGGGATGGACCAGCAGGTAATGGACATATGCTGTCATTATCCCGTCATCCATGGCACAGATCATGCCTACCAGCTTGTCACCGTCCCATGCGGAAAATACCGTTTCGAAGTTCCTCATTGCAATCACCAGTTTTTCCGGGAAATGGCCTGAAGACCATTCGACAGATAAAAACAATTCTTCCAGTTGCTTTTTGCTAAAATGATGCGTATTCTTATAAATTATTCCTTTCATTAAACCACCCTATATTCTGTCCATTTGTTTGAGAAATATCTGTAAACGTAAATTCCAGCCCTTACATACCAGTCAATAAACATTGCAATCCATGTTCCGAACACTCCAACGCCCATCCAATCGGCTATCACATATGAAAGGGCTATTCTGCAAGTGAACATTACCGCCAAACTGATGTACATCACGGATTTTGAATCTCCGGCTCCTCTGAATGTGGACGGCAATGTGAAGGATATCGGCCATATTATTATTGCAAATATCCCATGCCATATTACCATTTCAGTTGTCATGGCTGCAGTTTTGGCTGAAAGGTTGTAAATGCCCAATATTTGAGGCAGAAATGCAAATATGATTGCATTGATGAACACATGTGAAATGATTACGATGACAAGGCATTTTTTATTGTAATATCTGGCCTGTTCATAATCTCCTGCTCCGACACACCTTGAAATCACTGCAGTCAGTCCCAGATTGATTGCAAAACCTGGCAAGACTGAAAATATTCCGATTGCATATCCGACTGAGTTTGCAGCTATTGCCATTGTCCCGAATGTGGATACAATGCTTAGGACCAAAACCCTTCCCAATTGGAAAAGGCCGTTTTCGACACCATAGGGAATTCCTACCTGCAGCACCTTTTTGAGTATGACGCGGTCAAACTTATGCTTTAAAGTCCTTTTGATGTGCAGTTTATAGTCCTCATCAACCACAAAGTACAGAATCGCAAGCGCCGCAAGCAGTCTTGACAATACTGTCGGAATGGCCACTCCACGAACGTCCCATCCAAGATAATAAATGCAGATTGCGTTTCCTATGACGTTCAAAATGTCGCAGACGAGCAGAATCTTCATAGGAAGGGATGCGTTGTTGGTTGTCCTGAATATGGCTGCGCCCGCATTGTAGATTGCCAGAAACGGAATTGACAATGCCACAATATATAGATACATGTCAGCATTTGCCCAAACGTCAGCTTCAATCTGACCAAAAAGGACTCCAATGAGAACCTTTCTGAGAAGGATTGCCACAACCATCAGTATTGTGGACAGTATTGTGGAAAACCAAATGAGCTGTGTAGCTGAGTTTCGTGCCTTTTCAATCTGATTGTCACCAAGATACTGGCCGGCTACAACAGCACCGCCTGTTCCAAGAGCTGAAAATGAAAAAATTAGAAGTTGAACCAGAAAGTCAACCAAGGAAACCCCTGAAATAGCCGCTTCACCTAAAGATGCAACCATTATGGAATCTGCCAATCCCACAAAAAATTCCAATCCGTATTCTATCAGTAAAGGGATAAACAATGCAAGCAAAGCCCTATTTGAATAGATATAACCTTCAGGAGTTTTAAATAAATTATTAATGTTCATATTATCAGAAAAAATAATTCTAAATAATATTATCTAGATAAAGACATATGAACTTTTTTATTTATCCAATTATATTAATAAAAAAAGAATTGAAAGGTAAAAAGATTACCTTATAAAGTTTGTACGAGGCTTTTCTTCTTCAGTCAAGGCCAAACCTTTTTCTTTGCCCGCTTCAAGACATTCCAAGAAATATGCCATGTTGTGAGCAAGCTGCCTCATGGTGCCCATTCCCTCTTCATCCTGGAGCACTTCTTCAGGAGTGTTTCCGTGAACCATGTTCCAGTAGAATGATGAAATTATAGGCATCTGGGAAATACCTAAATACTTAATCAATTGGTCATAGGTTGCGGTTGTGCCCCCACGCCTTGCAGAACATATTACAGCTCCAGGCTTATGCTTGAATGCCTCTGCGCCTGAGCCATGTGAATTTGAGTAGAATGCCCTGTCCAAGAATGAAGTCATAGACCCGTTTGCACTTGCATAATATACAGGAGAACCGAATACGAATGCATCTGCATCGTATGCCTTCTGGACGAACTCGTTTACAACATCATTGTCAAAAGTACATTTTCCTAATTCCGCACATTTTCCGCAGGCAATGCATCCTGTAATTGGTTTTGTCTTAATCCAGAAAATTTCTGTTTCTATGTCATGACCTTCCAAGGTCTTTGCTATTTCGCTGAGAGCTGTGTAAGTACAGCCGTTCTTATTTGGACTTCCATTAACCAATAAAACCTTCATTTTAATAATCTCCATCAATCAATCTTTGAACTAAAAAGTGTCCTTTTTTGAATTCAAGTGAACCTTCTTTAACGCCTTCTTCATCAAATGATTCGCATTCATCACCTTCACGAGCTGAATCAAATATTACTAAAGGCACATTATCACGAGTGTGGGTTCCAACGCTGATTGGTGTTGGATGATCAGGCAGGATTGCTGCCCTGAAGTCCTGACCTTCAAGGCTATCTATGATCGGTCCGACAATAAACTCATCAATCCTTTCAATAGCTTTAACTTTCTCTTCAGTATTTTGAGCGTGTCCTGCCTCATCCGGAGATTCTATATGAATCAGCAATAAATCAGTTTCCTTTAAAGCATTGATTCCATATTTTCCCTTAGCTTCATAATCTGTGTCGAAGTATCCGGTAGCTCCAGGCACATTGACGATGTTCATGCCTGCGAAGTTTCCGATACCTTTAAGCAAGTCAACACCTGTAATCACTGAAGCGGTGATGCCATAGGTTTCCTCAAAGTTAGGAAGGCTAGGAGTTACACCCTGTCCCCATAGCCAGACCATATTGGCTGGAATTTCTCTTTTCTGATTGACTTCAGCGTCTTTAAGATATTCCCTTGACTCAAACATTATATTTTGGATTTCCTGAGCCAATTCACATTCGCCAAACAAATTGTCCAAAAGCTTTTCATTGACAATGTCGTGAGGAGGCATTGTCTTGATGCTGGATAAGATTTCAGCATCCTCAACGCTGTCGCAGGAGTATATGAACAGGTGCCTGTAGCTGACTCCAGTATAGAATTTGCCTTTGAAATCAGGATATTTTTCAGTGAAATATTCATTCAATCCTTTCATCAATTCATCAGCTTCTTCAGTGGAGATATGGCCTGCATTGAAGTCATCCATTTCATCATTTTCACTGAATATTGTATTGCATCTGAATATTACGTCTTTTGGAGTTGTAGGAATTCCTTCGCTTCCTGCTTCCAATGGTCCTCTGCCAGTATAGAAATCAGCAGGGTTATATCCGAAAATGCTCATGTTTGCAACATCGGAACCCGGTGTGTACTGTTCAGGAACATTGTTTGTGAATCCTCCAAATCCTCCGCGAGCCAATTTATCAATATTAGGAGTATTGGCTACCATTAAAGGGGTTTTGCCATCCAATTCATCTACAGGGTAATCGCTGGACCCATCTGGAATAAAAATTACGTATTTCATGTTATCAATAAAATTAAAAAAAAAATAAAGTTTTTAATTAGCTTTTATTTCTTAAAATGCTAATTAAATCGGTCAACATCGCAGAAGCAGTTTCAAGAGAACCTGCTCCAAGTCCCATTACAGTTATGTCTCCGGCCAAATCGGTTTCGACTGTGGCCATGTTCAAGGTTCCGCTTATGTCATAGGAGCTTCCCCTTTTAACCAAACGAGGAGATACCTGTAAATTATCAGGAGACACTTCAGCTATTAGCTTAATCAGATAATCGTCCTTTTTGGCAAGCTCAATAGCTTGTGAATTGATGCTTGAAATGCCCTGAACCTTTACATCGCTGTAAGTCGCATCGATACCCAATACGGAATTTGCAAGAATTACTGTCTTGCATGCGGCATCGATACCTTCAACATCTTGGGTAGGGTCGGTTTCCGCAATACCCAATTCCTGTGATTCCTTTAAAATGACTTCATAATCTGAACCTTCTGAAGTCATCCTTGACAATATGTAGTTGGTGGTACCGTTCAAGATACCTTTGATTGATTTTATGTCGCAGGATGAAAGGGTATCCCTTGAGAAGTTAATTATTGGCATGGATCCTCCGACACTGGCTTCATATTTGAATTCCACACCTGCTTTTTCTGCTGCACCAACAACTTCTTTGAATTTTAAGGCCAAATGACCCTTATTTGAGGTCACAACATCTTTTCCCTGTTCAAATGCCTTAAGTGTTAGTGAAAATGCAGGTTCTGCATCAACGATATTTGTAGGAGTTGCTTCAATAAGACAATCATATTCAACAGCATCTAAAACATCCATTCCACTTACATCAGACCCGAATTCCGGGTATGCTGATAGTTTTCCTTTCTCTTTTTTAGTATTTACGAGTAGTTCTTCATCCAATCCATCCTGTGAGATTGCAGATGAAGATGAATCAGCTGCAGCGACAACCTTTACGTCGACTCCAGTTTTATCCTTAATCAAATCTTTTTTCATGGAAATGGCATTGGCAACACCTTGGCCCACTGAACCAAATCCCATAATAATGACTTTACATTCATCCATAATAATCACTTAAACTTCATTAATTACTAACAAATCCTTTTCGGAAGCAATTTCTGCAATTCTATTGAATATTATTTGCTTTTTGCCTAAATCCGCTTCAATATTAATCAATGCTGTGGATTTATCTTCACCATTTAACTTAATGTCAAATGCCACAATCTCAACACCATCCAATTCATTTATCCTGTCCATGGTGTCCCTTAAATCCTGATCTACGATATGGCCAAAGAGTATAGTGGTGATTTTCTCTTTTCTGACTACTCCGTCCATTTCAATTATGGTGAATCCCAATTCTTCAAACTTGTCCACAACGTTTTTCAGTTCCTCATGTTCTCCTTCCAAAGTGAGTTGAACCGGAACCATTCCGTTATCATTCTTATAGTCCCTTTTGTGAATAACGGTTACCAGATTAGCGCCAAAAGTACTTATTGGCTCCAATACTTTAACCAATTTTCCAGGACTATCCAAAAGTTCTAGAACTAAATTTATTCTCATTTGAATCCCTCTTAATTAGTCCATTCAGCTCTTTTTACAACGAGATTTCCGTCTTTGTCTATTTTTGCATTTCTTAATATCTTTTCAGGATTTTTCTCCTGAGATTTATCTTCACGTGTTAAATTTAAATTATCGGTAATATACCAGGTTTCATCTGAATCCGGAATATCTTCTAAGATTTTTGAGAATTTTTCTATAATATCTTCTGCATCTTTTTCGATTGACATTATTATAAACTCCTAATAATTAATAATATATTTATTATGTTTTTTAATATTAATAAAGTTAAAGAAAAAATGGGTGAAAAATAGCTTAAAAAAAATCATTCAAGGAATTGTGAAATGTCAGTATCCTTTATTATTTTCTTTCTCAGAATCTTGTCAATTCCTGTTCCGTATTGGGCTGCCTTTTTTTGCCTGTAGGCTATTTCATAATCAAGGCCCTCTTCAAAAGCCAGTTTTCTTAAAAAGCTTTTTCTCATATCGTCATGCATGGAAACTATCTTTTTGTTGTCCGGAATATTCAGTACCAATTCCACCAGTGCCTTGTCTAAAAACGGCAATCTCAACTCAACTGAATTGAGCATTGAGCATGCGTCATCACGTTCAAGGTTAACATGATACATGTTTGACATGTCTTCGCGCAAATCATAATTCAGTGTTCCATCAACGAAGCTTTTAAGATATCTCTTATATCCTCCAAACAGCTCATCGGCACCTTGGCCTGAAATTGCCACTTTGATTCCATCGCGGGCAGCCATGGCTGTTGCGAAATAGGTTGTAAGGCCAACGCCAACCTTCATGAGATTATCGTCACCGATTGCCTTTACGACTTGAGGCAATGCTTCACGAATCATGTCTTCTGTCACTTCACAGATTTCCAAAGGAAGGTTTATGGATTTTGAGGCCTTTATTGCAGCTTCGACATCCTTTGAGCCTTCAATTCCAACCGCATAAAGAGTGACTTTCAGCGGAACGTTTTCAGATATTTCCTTTAAAAGCAGTGCCAGATATGAACTGTCAACTCCTCCTGAAAATATTACTCCAACCTCGCTTAATCCTTCAATCCTTTTAACCAAACTCAATCTTAAGAACTTGTCTATCTTGTTTACGTCCCCTTCAAAGACCTTTTCATAGATTGCCTGTGCTGGAGATATGTCTTCCCAGTTATAAAGGATGTGTTCAGGCTTTAGTGTGCTGATGTCAGTGAATCCGACTTCTTTTAATGAATCCCTTGCTGATGCAAATCCGCATGAATCATCATTCTGTGAATAGAATAACGGTTTGACACCTAACGGGTCGCGTGCAATAGCCAGGTTTTCACCGTCCCAAACAGCAAAGGCATAATCCCCATCAATCATCCTGATTGCCATCTGAACTGCCTTCAAGAGATCCCCCTTATTGTAAAAGTCAATCAGATAAAGCAGGGCTTCGCTGTCTGAAGTGATTTCCGCTTCAACGCCAACTTTTTTAACAAGATTTCTGATTGTTGCGAAATTGTAGAGTTCCCCATTGAAAACCAAAACAAGATTGTCCTTTGAAACCGGCTGCGGCTTGGACAGTCTATCGTTTCTGTCATAAATGGAAAGCAGATTATGGCCGAAAGCTATCTCATAATCACTGTCATCCACGAATTCATCCAAATCTATGTCTGTGTAAATTTCATCCAAAAAGATTCCTGATGAATCCGGACCCCTATTTTTAGAGGCCTTTAACATTTTAACGATATCCTCTGATTTAACTTTGCCTTGCAAACCTACTATTGAACACATGATATAATATTAAATTCTAATAATACTTAAAATTTAATTTGAAAAAAAGAGTCGGTACAATTTTATATGCTTATTCGATTTTTACATGTTTTTGTATTCAATTTGCATTTGAAAGTCTGAAAATGTCAAAATTCCTTTTTATTTTTATATAATTCCTTTATTTGTTTGTCTGTAGTAATTTTCGACTTTATTGGATGTCTTTTCTATTTTTTCATTATCTACATATCTGTGGAAATAATTATTGATGTCTTTTCTTATAAAATCTCTCAATATTATTGGAATGGCCGTATAATTTTACATATATTGTTTATTTTTTTATTACTTCTTGTTTTGAATTTTTTACATTGATAAGGGCGTTCTCTGAATTCAGTTGCTTTTTTTATATTTGCTCGTAAATATTGTGCCTTTTTTGATTACATTGTGGCTTCCACAAACTGAACAAATTGAATTATAATATTTAAAAATATTATTTTCATCTGGATTTACAGACCATATTTTTAGCTTTTTTGCAAAGATTTATATACACTATTTAAAATATAATTAACTATTAATCAAATGAGGTGAAAAAATGAAATTCGATAAAACAGTTATTGCAATACTCACAATTTTTATTGTAATTATGGGTGTTGCTGCCGTTTCTGCCGATGATAATCTAGGTGACAATAATGACCCTAACATCGGCGACGATGATGACCAAGACGACGATCTTGGCGACGATGAAAACGACGATGAAGAAAATGAGGATGATGATGAGGAAAACTCTGACGAAGAGGATGTTAGCCCAAGCCCTGATGAAAATGAAACCAGTCAGGAAGGTCCGGAAGTAATCTCACCTGCTAAAGGAAATACTGAATCAACAACCGATTATTCCGTAAACGCTACACTTTCCACAGACAATGCCTCAGCAGCCCAAAACAATACACCAACAGCTTCAGCCGGTGGCGATGCAATTAATACAGTAGCCGACCATGCTACAGGTAATCCAATTTTTGTTTTATTGGTTATTTTAGCTGTTTTAGGTATTTATCCATTAAAAAGATGAATTTAGGGTTTTTTAACCCTTAAACTTTTTTTATTTTTGAATTTATAAAATTTTATAGGCTTATTTGATTTTTATATGTTTTTGTGTTCAATTTGCATTTGAAAGTCTGAAAATGTCAAAATTCCTTTTTTAGTTTTGTATAATCTATTATTATTTCTGGATTAGTTTGTCTATGCTAAGTTTCTACTTTATTGAATGTTTTTTCTATATTCTCATCATCTAAATGTTTTACGTCTGCGGAAGTGATAAATGATGTGTTGTAATGAGATTTTTTAATACTGGAATGGATCTATAATTCTGCAAATATTGTTTAAATTATTCGATTGTTTCTTATTTTGAATTTAGACTGAAACAGTTTTTCAATTCTTGCGATTTTTGTAAAATTTGAAAGAATCCTATAAAATTTTACAGACAAAAAAAAAGAAAAAAAAGATTAAAGTGAAACATCAGTTCTTGTGAAATAGATATTGGAAATAGCTAAACCAATCACGAAAGCGGCTAAGATAATTCCATAAGATACTGCAATACTTGTACTATACTTTGCTATTTCACCAGATGCAATCAGATATGGGCATACCCATGGCACAAATGGTGCCCAGTTTTGTCCGTAAACCATAAGATTCACCAATGACAAACCTGCACCCCCCACCATCGCAGGAACCATATTTGTAACCACCAATGATAGGAATACAAATGGAGAAAACGTTAAAAACAAAAGTACATTTGCAAACAGAAGCTGTGCAAAGCTATCAATGAACAGTTTTAAACTGAATCCATCAAGACCCGCAATGAAACCAAATACAAGTGTTGAAAAGCTTGTAACCATTGTCAAAATCACAACCCACATCAAAAACATCATGTATTTGCTTGCCAAGAATTTGCCTCTGGACACTGGAATGGTAAGCATTGTTTTTAGAGTATGCTCGTTGTATTCCCTGCCAAACAGGTAGGATATGATTATTGCAAAAATCAGAACCGCAAACATTGCTGACATATACATATTCACATTTGTAAACAGCATTTCAAAAGTGTTTCCTTCATCAAATGAAGTAACTGCAATAAACATTAAAAATGGAGGAAGAATTGCCCCCAAAAGACTTAACAGGAATATTTTAGACCTTTTAAGTTTTAAAAATTCCATTTCTATAAAAGTAAACATCAAATCACCTCAATTATTAGATACAAATCGTGTAAAGAACTCCTCTAAATTTTCTTCACATAATTCCACTTTTCTCACGTCAATTCCTGCCCGGACAAATAATGCATTGAATTTGTCCCTTAAATCCAAATTCGAATATAGGCGAATAGTGCCTTCCCCATTAAAAGTGAAATCTATATTTTCCTCTAACCCCAACTCTCTAAGGATATTGATTGCCAAATCGATATTGGACACTTCGAATTCGACGAATTTATCCAATCTTTTAAATAAATCCTCTCTTGACATTTCTTCAATCAATACTCCTCTATCCATAAATCCGATGACATCGGCAATGTTTTCTATTTCACTCAAAATATGTGATGAAATCAAGATTGTTATTCCAAATTCATGGGACAATCTTTTAAGCAATGCCCTAATCTCTTTAATTCCAAAAGGATCTAGGCCATTGATGGGTTCATCCAGAATCAGTAGTTCAGGACTGTGCATAATAGCGGCTGCTATTCCCAGACGCTGTTTCATCCCTAATGAAAAGTCTTTGAATTTTTTTGATTTTTCACAGTCCAAATTAACAATTTTAAGAACTGAATTAATATTGACTGGATTATAATCTCCCCTTAACTTAGCAATGATTTTTAAGTTTTCATAAGCTGTTAAATTTTCATAAAATCCAGGAGTTTCAATAATGGAACCTATTTTTGGATAAATTTCTTTTGAATATTTATCAATGCTTTTTCCAAAAAGAAATATCTCTCCGCTACTCGGATATGTGAGATTTAAAAGCATACACATGGTTGTTGTTTTTCCAGCTCCATTCTTGCCTAAAAGTCCATAAATTTTGCCTTTCTCAACATGCATATTTATGGAATCTACAACTTTAGTTTTGGAATATATTTTTGACAACCCTTTTGTTTCGATGACATAGTCTGCCATGACCAAAAACCTCCAATAAATCACTTGAAAAAATAAAGTAGAATGTTTAAAAACATTCAAACTATTTAATTGATTCCCTATATATTGATCCGCATACTCTGTTGAAAAATACACTCATATAAGAGTCTATGAACAATCCTTCAATTATTGCAATAACTATTGATATGACAAATGCCTGATTGTTAACAGTTGCGGCGAACAATATGGTTATAAAGCTCAGTATAAAGCTTATAGCTACTGAAATAATCATCATTACAATGAGTGTAAACAAGATTATTCCGATATATTTTCCCCATCCAAGATTTGAAATATTACCAATTATCTCACTAAAATCAAATGCTTTTTTAAGACTATCATGCGCAATCATATTGTTTAACGCCATAATAAGGAAGAAATATGCAATTATAAACAATAGGGTTGAAATTATCAAGATAAGGGGCAATATTGTTGATTCACTCACCAAGGCCATTCCCATCACCAAGACAAGAATTGGAATGAGATTATATGCCATGGCGACAATGAAATATTTTACTCCACTGACGAACTTAGCCGGAATATCACCAAATCCAGGAAGACCATCTTTCTTATCTATTGAGAATTTTACAAAATCATATTGATATCCCATTATTAACAAGGATATGATGAATCCAACAATAGTTAAGCCGGCTACAATATAAATATCACCGGCAGGCAGCTGCGAAAATGGTATTTGGGAAAGAGTGCCGTTGGTCATTTCATTAATGTGTACAGCAGCTCTGAAAATATCCATGGATTTGAAACCTATGAATGTGGATATTACACTTATTAATGCAAACAATACTCCAAAGCATAATAATTTTTTGATGTCATTGAAAGGATACTTCAATCCTTCTACAACACAGTCAGTTATGCTTGCCATTCAAATCACCCTATAACTGCATTGTGTATAACAATCCTATGGATCTTGCATTGAATATGCTTAGATACGGTCCGACAATGAACATTGCAATTGCGGAGTTAATCAATGCCCCCAATAAGAATATTCCGCTTAGATCGGCACCTAAAATAGCTCCTGAAAGTCCAAATAGTGTGAAAATTCCATAGATTATTGCAGTCACGACAAGGGATATGACCAAAGTTATTATAATCAATCCAACATATGTCGCGATGCAGTTGAACCATCCGACTTCATCTATTACCTCTTTGATTTCAGTGACTGCAAACGCTTTTGTAAACGCACCGTCATGGTTTGCCATATGACATAATCCCATTTGGTTCATCAGACATGCGACTATCACTAAAACAAATGTGATTAAACATCCGATTATCATCAATGCGGATGAGGCAACACCTGTGATGCTTGCTGAAATAAATGCAAAAATCAAAAAGACAATGAACGGAACAAGCAGATATCCTATTTGGACTATCACGACTTTCACACCATCCACAAACATGCCTATCAAATCATCAAATTCCGGCAAAGGATCTCTCCCGTTGATTATGCCGTGGACTGCTGTGTTAATAACTCTGTAATTATATCCTGTAATTAAGAATAATGGAAGGAACAGAAAGCTAAAGAAACAGATTACTCCCAATATCACCAATGTTTTCCAGTCTTTTGCTGAATATTCAAGTGCATCTTTATATATGTCTAAAATCATTATTTATCACCTAAAAATAATCGTCATCGAAAATGAATATCTCTTCCATAATGAAATATCTTTCTCGATCTCCTTTGAATAACATTTTATTGAAAACCTGGGTTATCTCGTAAGCTAAAAATAAAGATGGATTGTACCTGCCATTTTCCAGCGCATTAATTGTTTGGCGGGTAACTCCAACTTTATCCCCAAGTTCTTTTTGGCTCATCTTGAGCTCTTGTCTTAAATATTTAATCATGGTTCTCATAGTTAATCCCATATATTATCATTTTGCAAAAAGTATTTAAGTACCAAAGCAATTATGTTAAAAACTAATTACTTATGTTAATGTTACATTACACAGTATATAAACTTTACGGTTATTAATAAAACATATAAAATCAGCTTAAAATAAGAATAAATAATATAAAATAATCTATACAATTAAAATAATTTAAATTAAAATTAAATTCGGTTTTAAATAATTTTTTACTCTTTAATTATTATTTAATAAAGAATAATAAGTTTTCAAGTATAAAAATAAAAAGCAAAATATTTATATATTAAGTAATTTATCTTTAACATATGTAACATGACCATAACATATTTTGTTGCAAAAATAGCTCCAAGCAGAAGTGATACTAACATTACCTCATCAAACATTTTCCCAACTTATCTGCTTGGTTATAAAATTCCAAGGATTTTATCCTTAAAATGATTGACAAATAATGCACCAGCCATTCCAATAAGCGCTCCTGCAAATACATCGCCAGGATAATGCACTCCCACATAAACCCTTGAAAATGGAATAATCAATGCAAATATGATTAAAGCTGTGCTTACAGCCAAATAATGCTTTTTAATCAATTCCCTCATGTTCAAAACGAAAAATGTTATTACTGAAAACGTTGATGCAGTATGGCCTGACGGGAACGAATACGGATCGTCCTCAACAATCAACAGATTAACATTATCCAATACCAAAAAAGGCCTTGGTTCATTAACTATATGTTTCAGGCACAATACGATTATATCAGACAATAAAAGTGCAATCAATGCCAAAATGACTATTCTTTTTAGAGTGTTTCTCTTTGTGAACCTTGCAAACAGGATAACTACAACCAATATGCAGACCATGAAAATGAAGCCACCGAAATGAGTGAACAGGGGCATTATCAAATCAAAAATTGGATTATGCATATTATGGTTTTAATGAAATAAAATAAATCAACATTAATGGACATCTAATCACCTTAAAAGAATGGTACAATCGAATATACTGTTATCAAAACAACCACTGTCAAAATCACAATTGCTCCAAGAGGAACCTTTTTCCATGCAAGGCCTGCAGCCACTACAGCACCGATTAAACCTATATACCAAAGCTGATTGTCAACGGTCAATACTCCAGGACATATCAGTGCCGCAAGGGCAGTATACGGAATAAGATTCAGGAATTTCTCCACTTTTGGTGAAAAGTTCAATCTGTCAATGCACAATGCAGGAATCAGCCTTGGAATGAATGTCACGACAGCACAGCCTAAAATAACTATCATTATATAATCCATTAGGCATCACCTGAAAGCAAGTATTCGTCATCAACAATATACATTCCTATTGCAGCTCCCAAAAGTGTGGAAACAATCAAAGACCAATTTCCCAAGAATTGACCTAAAACAACATTTAAAACTGCAGTTATCAGCACTAAAAGTGCGATTTGTCTGCTTTCCTTTATGGATGGAATCAAAATGGCTACAAACAGAGCGTAAAGTGAAATATTGAAACTGTTTGTAACAATCACCGGAAGCAAATCCAACAGGACCACTCCAATTCCAGCTCCCAAACACCAGCTAAGCCATGCTGTAATGGCTATTCCAAGATATATCCAGATTGAAGAGTCTTCGCTCAATGAAAACATTGCAAATGATTCATCCACCGTTACATGTGCAGCCAAAATGTTTAATGGAAGATTTGATTCCTCCACCTGATTCAATACACATGTGGACATTACAAAATACCTCAGATTGACAACGAAATTTGTCAATATGATAGCTATTGCCGTTGCGCCTGAAAGGGCCATTGATGCTGCAATGATTTGGCCTGCACCTGCATAAACCAGAAATGACATGGATATTGTTTCAAAAGGAGTGAAACCGGCCTTTATGGCTATAGCAGCATAACCGATTCCCATCGGAACATATCCGAAAGTAATTGGGATTCCCTTTTTGGCACCATCGATAAACTTAGCTCTCCTGGAAATAGTAATGTCTCCTTAAAATTAAAATAATAAAAAAAGAAGTAATTTAACTTAATAAATTACTTATCTGATCAGTTGTAATCAAACCTAAAACTGTCATATCCTCATCAACCACAGGCAGACAGGATATATCAAATTTACGCATTTGGCGAGCAATATCCTCTATTGCATCATTTGCATTACAGTACTTGACTGTTGTTGTCATGATATCCTTCAACTGATTGGAATCTGTAGCGATTGACTTGGACAAGTCCCAGCTTGTAACGATTCCTATTAGCTTATTGTCATCTGTAACGACAGGAATGTGAGTTACATGCTTATCCAACATCAGTTTGGCCGCTTCAACCACATCGGCATCGGCCCTGATTGTAGCTATTTGTTCCATCATGATATCCTCAACAACATTGTCGGAGAGGAAATTTGCGAAAAGATAGTTGAGCTGTCCGGTTTCAAGCAGAAATGCATCATGGCCATAGTTTGATTTTATTTCAGAAAAGGATACCTCAACCTCATTGGCGTTCAGTGCGGTTACGATTTCAGTACTTTGCTCTGTTGGATACAGCCAGTCTGAATCAACTGAAAGCACTTTAACTTTTGCTTCAACATCCTTCAATCCGTCAATCAATGAACCGTTAATGGATAAATCAAATAAATCTACAGCTTTTGTAATGTAGAGATAGCTGTTTGCATCAAAACGCTTTACAAAGGTTTCCCCCTGATGCTTCAAGTAGCTTTCGACCTGGAAATCAACTGTGAAGTCATAGCTGATTTCATCCTTGTCCTGAAGTCCGCGTCCGAATTTGATGTCCATTGACTCATCGCTTAAATAGGTAATGTGAGCAATCATGCGCGCCAAGGACAGGCCGCTTCTTGGAATTACGTTGTTTTCATAATAATTGCCGTTGTTCCAGTCAGGGTCTGAAAAGATTGACTGACGACCCACTGCATTAAATGCTATCTGCTGTGGTGAAGACATTGCAGCGGTAGCTATCGGGATTGCCTTTTTCATCATTGCAGGATAGGACACTATCCATTGCAGAACCTGCATTCCGCCCATTGATCCTCCAATAACTGCATATATCTGGCTGATGCCAAAGGAATCTATCAATTTCTTTTGAACTTCAACCATGTCCCTTATTGTAATTACAGGAAACTCAAGGCCATATTCCTTATTGGTTTCCGGATTAATGGAACTAGGTCCGGTTGTTCCTTTACAACCTCCCAATACATTTGAACAAATTATAAAATACTTTTCAGTGTCTAATGCTTTTCCTGGGCCAATAACAATATCCCACCATCCAGGCTTCTTATCTCCCTTATGCCAGCCGGCAGCATGGGCATCGCCTGTCAAAGCATGACAAATTAGGATCGCATTTGATTTTTCCTTATCGAGCTCTCCATAAGTTTCATAAGCAACAGTAACATTTTCAAGTGTTCTACCACTATCTAACTCAATTGGCTCTTCAATATCATAATATTTGGTTTCAACAATGCCAACAGATTCTTCACTCATTTTAAAACACCTAACTTTTCAATAGCTACTTTGGAAGCTGCCTGTTCAGCTTCTTTTTTATTTTTACCTTTACCTACACCCATTTCTTCACCATCAACCAAGATGGCTATTACAAATGTCTTATCATGAGGTACTCCATATTCCTTCAATATCTTATATGAAACTTCTACTTCATGAGCATCCCCATATTCCTTCATGGCAGATTTATAGTCTGCAAAAAAGACCTTTTCCTCATCTATATACTTGAAAATCACCTTGGATGCATAATCCTTTGCAAAATCAAGGCCTTGATCAAGGAATATCGCTCCCAAAAAGGATTCGAAAATGTCTGCAGTAATGGACAGTATCTCGTTTTTAGTCAGATTGGACTCTTCGGCAGATACATTAAGATAATCATGCAAACCCAATTCATGAGAGTAATAAATCAACGCATTCTGACATACGAAATTTGCCCTTAATTTGGTTAGCTTTCCCTCTTCATACTGAGGATATTTGTTGTACAAGTACTCTGAAACAATTAAACTTAAAACTGAATCACCTAGAAACTCCAATCTTTCATAGGTGTATCCCAAGTTATGTTTTGTACTGTATGAACCATGTGTAAATGCTATTTTATATAACATCTCATTTTCAGTTTCTATCCCAAATTTCTCATATAAATTCATAATTAAAAGCCCAGTTTTTATTTAATACCACTATATAATATGAAATTACAATTATATAAAAGTAATATTTTTAACGAAATTATTTCTTTTCAAATGCTCTTTCTCTTCGCTTATATTAAAGGCAATGCAAAATTATAATTAATTAGGATATGATACCATGATTATTAATTGGCAAGAAGAAATAACAAAAATCGACCCTGACATAAAGTTCAGGGCTCAAGGCGGATGGCTTAAAACCGTAGAAAAGCTAGATAAAAGCGTTTCAAACGGATACTCCCTTGTTGGAGATTTCGTCCAAGCGGGAAATTTCGAGGCAGAATACAGCGAAGGAGTTTATCTTGACTGCAATAAAGAGGGAACATCCAAAAAACCTCAGCAAGACTACAGACTATTCAGATTCAAAGACGGACAAGTAAGACTGCTTGATATGGTAATCGATGGTGGAAAAGGCTGGGCTCCGGAGCTGTGGGATGCCGTCGAAGACGAATTTTAAAAAAAAATAAGAAGATTATTCGGAAATCTTGCCTCTAGGCACAAATTTCGAAGTTCTCTTAACTTGAATGTATTCTCCAGGTTTAGGGCATTTGTGATTTTCAAGCAAAATCAACTTATGGTCTAAATTTTGAGAATAGTTCCTTTCTTTTCCATCGATGAGTCCTCTGAAGTTCACACCAAACTCACCGGTTCCTCCGATATCGACTGTCAGTTTTCCGGAGGAATCAAGATTATCAAAGAAATCCTCAAGATCCATCATCTCAAATAAAGGTGCTTTGTAACTGAAAGCCATCAGACCATTTAAATTCTCCCTGATCTGGACTTTTTCTTGATCTATTTCAATGAACTCTTTTGTTTTTACATTGGTTATTCTAATCTTATCTGAAATTTCATTACCTAACATGATATCACTAACCTATGTGACAAAATTTACAGCATTCACAGGTAGGCTCAAAGTAGTTGTCATCAGGAACGACAATTGCCTTTTGAGCAAGCATGGTTACGTTGAATTTAGGATGATACTCTGGACTGACTTCCTTAGTTATCTTGGACAATCCCCTGTAGTAAACAGGCCTGTAGCCGGTTTGTGAGATATCAAAATAAAACTTTTCGCCATTTGCAAACTGTGAAAAGAAGCCTTCCAATTCAAGTGCCTGTTTTGGAGAAATTGAAAAGACAAAACCCATGGTATCGTCGCTTCTCTGCTTGATTCTGACGCTTCCAACATCGACAGACATTATATCATCATCTCCTCTTATAAAAACGATGCTGTCCACCAAATTTACATTATTTTGCTTAGCTACATCACTTAATCCAGTCATGATGAATCACCTAAAAAATATTTTGGTTTACTTAAAAATAATATAATCGCCAATAGTTTATAAATATATCTAAAATTGACTGTCAAGTTAAAAGTAGTTGAAAAATAGAGTTTGAAAGAAGATTATTAAATAATCTTCAAAGTTTGCCAACTTAAACTAGTCTTTGCCTAGTAGTTGGTTTTTTGTTTTGCCAGCTGTATCTTCTTAATTTTTTGGATTTACCGAATCCACAAGAAGCACAGACTTTTTTGCGTATGTGATAAGTGTTTCTACCACATCTTCTGCATCTGATATGGGTCTTTTTATTCTTTTTACCCATTGATGGAGTTCCTTTTGACATTGATACACCTCCCCAAGCTATCGTTAAAAATGTAATCTAGAATAATTATTGAATAATATTTATGGTGAAATATAAACAATATTGTCTCCTCTGATGAGGACAACACCGAGTCTTCTAGTGACTTCTCCGTCTTGTAACTCTTCTGCGTCATTAAGAACTAAGTTCATGTGTAAATCAAAGCTCTTAAGTATACCTCTAAATTCACGATCTCCTTTGAGTTTAATTAAAACTGGAGAGTCTACTGATTTTCCTAATGCATCAAGTGGTCTTTGAACATTATGTCCGCTCATTATATCACCTTATATTATTACAAATTTTAGTTTTATTAATCAAATTTGAGTAAATACTCATTATTAGACATAATATAATCAAGTTAAGATAAGACAAAACCTAATTAAAACTAATACTATTAATTATAATTCATCTACTATATAAATGTTACCTTATTTTTAACAAAAGGATTAAAAAAATTACTTAAATACTAATTATTTATGCTATAATATTTATAATTTACAAAATGATTAATTTTCAACTGCTCTTTCTCGCAGCTTAAAAGCAATGCCCATCAAACATCATATTACCAACAACTATCACAGGTCATTTGAATGAAATTTGATGAAGACACCTACATCGACTTGCTGCTTTATATACTATCCAGATCATACAACAAGCCAAATATAGGAAAGACAGTGCTCTGCACATTGCTGTATTTCATTGACTTCAACTATTACGAGCAGTACGGAAGGCTTTTGACAAAGGAAACATATATGAAGTCCAAAAAAGGAATCAAGCCGAAGCACTTTTCCAGAATAACCCAGGAACTGATTGACCGAAACCAGCTTTTCTTAAGAAAGGAACCATACTACAATCGGACAATCCACAGATACCGCCTGGCGGTCATCCCCCAAGTCAAATTTGACAGCGATGCTGCGGCGATAATAGATTCATCCCTTGAAAAGCTGAGCCACAACAATGCAACATCCATATCCAAATACGCAAGAAACGACCCTCCCTGCCATATCGCAAGGCTAGGGGAAAAGATTGACTGCAGATATGTCCTATTGAGAAACAGAGAATATTCCACAAGAAAACTCAAAGTTAAAAATAAATAGGTTTATCTATTTTGAATTTATAATATTATTCAATAAAAATACTATAGGCAAAAAACATGAGCATAAAAGTCAAAAAAAGAAACTTTCTTAAAAAGAAAAAAATCAAAGAGATAAAGGCTGAACTTGGAGAATACGGAGACCTGCTTCAAAACAAGAAAAATGTTGAAATCCTTGAAGCGGAACCTAACTCATTCATTTTAGTGGACGGCGAACCTTACATCATAATGATTGACGACAAGCCATTCCCAACCCTTAAGGCAGCCCTTGCAAACCAAATCGACAGCAAAAAAGTGACTGTTGATATGGGGGCAATAAGATTCGTAAGCAACGGTGCAGACATCATGAGTCCTGGAATTGTGGCTGCAGATGATGGAATCGAAAAGGGAGACATAGTTTTAATCATTGATGAAACACATGGAAAACCGTTGGCCATAGGTGTAAGTCTTATAAGCGGCGAGGAAATGGTTGAAAACGACTCCGGAAAAGCCGTCGCCACAAAGCATTACGTCGGAGACGACATCTGGAATTTTGAACTGTAGGTGATAAGATGGTCGAGCTAAGATATCGTGCAGGCAAGATAAATGACCCTGGAGTCCACAAAATAGGAATAATAGCCCTTGGATCACACTTGGAAAACCATGGCCCTGCACTTCCGATAGATACTGACGCCAAAATCGGCGCACACATCGCATTCCAGTCATCCCTGATGACAGGAGCCAAATTCCTGGGAATCATATTTCCCGCCTACGAACTGGATGAAATAAACCATGGAATCCACGTTTCCCTTGATGAACTAAAAGAAAATGTCATCAACACACTCAATTCTGCAAAAAAATTCTTAAACATTGAAAAAGTCGTTATTGTAAATGCTCATGGAGGAAACATTCCGCTTATGGCAGAATTATGGGAAATCGAAGAGAAAACAGATTTGGCCATAGTATTCAACAATCAGGTAATATCTTCAGAAGGCCCTCATGGAGGAAGCGGTGAGCTTTCAATGGCCAAGGTTTTGGGAATCATCGATGAAAGCGAAGTTGAAAACCAGGCTGATGTCAGCAGATATGAAGAAGTCGGCCTATATGGATTTACAGAAGCACGTGAAAATGATCCGAACATCGAAGAAGGCGCAAGAGACGTTGAAGAAAACGGCGTTTATGTTGACGAAGAGTACGGAGAAAGACTGTTCAATCTAGCTATCAACACAGTAATCCTTGATGTTGAAAAATTATTAGATTTTTAAAAAAAAAAGATAAAAAAATATTAAGCGGTATCATCACCGGAAGCAGTAGTGGTCTCCACTTTAGAAGAACCAGATGAAGAACCTGAATCTGAAGTGTGTTCTACATTAGAACCTGAATCAGTTGTGGTTTCTACATTTGAAGAATCTGAATTGGAATGTCCTTTGAGACTATCCAATAGCCCTCCTGATGAATCATCCTGCTTATCATTATTATTTTCCGAATTTGAGGAATCATCATAACTTCCATAGTCATTGTTATATTCTGAACCGTATGTTTTGTACTCATTATATGACGAATTGGAAAGTTCGCTTGAATCATCAGTTGCATTTGGGAAAATAGTTATTGTTCCGGTCATGGCTCCGAAAACGCTGGCCAGACAGAATGCAACCATAGCTATTACAAAAATTACTAATACTGTAGCAGATCTACTTGACAATATTAACACCTTGCAAAATTAATTAACTATAATATATTTGATTACTTATATAAATATATGTGGTAACTATGAAAACAATAAAAGAAGCTGTCCAATGTGAAATAAACATCAAAAAATCACAATTCATCTGCTCCTTGTTTCCAACCAAAAACAAAAAGGAATCAAAGGAAATCATTCAAAAGCTGAATGAACAGTACAGCGATGCCACCCATAACTGTACCGCATATGTAGTGAGCGACGGAGAAGGATTCGACGATGATGGGGAGCCTGGCGGAACCGCAGGAAAACCAATGATCAATGTCCTTCGAAAAAACGAGCTCCATAATGTAACCGCAGTCGTTACAAGATACTTTGGAGGAATAAAGCTTGGTGCCGGAGGCCTTGTAAGGGCATACTCCAAATCCGTGATGGAAGCCGTTGGCGAAGCCGAAATAGTTGAAATCGAAGAGTACAGTGTATATGAACTTATTTTTGAATACTCAGACATCAAAATAGCTGACACGGAAGTTAGAAACAATCAGCTGACCGCCATAAACAAGGAATACAGCGACAAGGTCATCTATGAAGTAGTCTCAAAAGACGATAGGGACATAGAACAAATATTTGAAAAATACTCTGGAAAAATAAAAGTCAGCTATAAAAACAAGCAATTTTTAGAAAAAATATAAAAAAAAGAAATGAAGAAACTTATTGTTCTTCAAAGTTTTCAGCGCCTACACCGCACATTGGGCAAGTGAAGTCTTCTGGTAATTCATCTGCTTCGTGAACGTAACCACATACTTTACAAACAAAAGCCATTTGGAATCCTCCTTATTCTACTTTTTCGAACATGTCAGCGGAAGCGCCGCACATAGGACATTTGTATCCTTCTGGGAGTTCTTCGTATTCTTCGGTTACAAAACCACAAATTTTACATTTAAATTTTGCCATTTATAACAATCTCCTTTAAATTGTATACTTTCATTAAATTTTCTAGTATTTAAACTTTTATAATTTAATTAATATTATCTTGTAATTAAAATTATTTAAGTTTTTTCAAACATTGTCTTCGGCATGCGGCATTTAGGGCATTTGAAAGAAGCAGGTAAATCCTCGAATTTTGTTCCTTCCGGAATATTTAAGCCCTCTTCTATATTGTCCTCATCAAAAACATAACCGCAAATCTTGCATTTATAAACTGCCATAAACTATCTCCTTCAATATTAGAATCTGTTTGGAACTTTCAGATGATCCGGAAGCGGCTTGATACGGGCAGGTGTTCCGATGGCCAAGTAGAACGGAGGAACTGAATGTATGACAATAGCTCCGGCAGCCACAATGGAACCTTCACCTATTTCCACATTGGACAGGAAAGTAGTATTTCCACCTATGGAAGCGCCACGTCTGATTCTAGGTCCCTGAAGTTCATAATTGATCCTAACAGGATATTTATCATTGGTAAAACAAGCGCAAGGTCCGATAAACACATTGTCCTCGATTACGGAATTGGTCGGAATATATACATTGGACTGGATGCTGACATCGTTTCCGATGATTACATCTCCTTCGATGACAGTGTTGGTTCCAATCAGAACGTCATCACCAATGTTGGTATTTTCCCTGATGACCACATTATGGCCTGTCCTGAAGTTATCTCCAATGACAACATCATTATAGATAATTGAATTTGACCTTATGGTGTAATTCTTACCTATTACAGGAGGTTTTGAGTTTGGAGAGTATTCCACACCAAACTGGATATTCTGGTCAGGAGGGAACTGGAGTTCCGGTTTTGAGTAATCTGGCTGTATGGATTTGTCTTCATGAGTTTCCCTTTTATAGATAATGTCGCTAGGCTCTTCTTTTGCAGGCACATAGACGTTATCAGGTTGTTGATAGGCAGGTTCTTGATAAGCAGGTCTAGGCGGTTGAGAATACAGTCTGTCATCCCTCATCTGAACTTGAGGTTGTCTGTCATAGTAATACTGGTTACTGGCCCTTACCTGTTCATAAGGTTTTTCTTTGTTTTTTGATTGCCTATCATCAAGAGTTTGTGAAAACTTAACCATATTATCAAACCTTTCTTTTAGTAAATTTTATTTGTTAATGAATTAATTTATGTATTTATTAAGTATATATACTAAATGGTTCAAATTTAATAAAATTACCCAATGAATTTTCTGTGAGCAATTTTAACATTGTTCTGATTTACCATTGCATATTGCATTGTCGTGTCAATTTGAACATGACCTAAAAGTTTTTGAACTTGTTCAATCGGCATTCCTTTATCAATTGCATTCGTTGCCATTGTTCTTCTGAATTTATGTGGATGAACTTTTTTAATATTGGCTTCTTGACCAATTTCACGTATTCTTCTCTCAACACCATTTATACCTAAACGTTTATATGGTTTTTTAAATGATACAAAAAGTGCAGGATTATTATCCTTCCTCGAGTCCAAGTAATTAAGTAAGTGAATTTTTGTTTTTGCATCAAAGTAAACTGTCCTTTCGGAGTCCCCCTTACCCAATACTACACACTCCCTTTCATTAAATAAAACATCATCAATATTTAGATTTACAAGTTCACCTACACGTATACCAGTTGAAGCCAAAAGTTCAATCATTGCTAAATCTCGGATATTAGTGCAGGTGTCTCTTAAAATTTCAAAATTTTCATCACTTAAAACTTCTTTTACAACTTTTCGGGTTTTAATCTTGTGAATTCTTCTAACAGGGTTTTTTAAAATATAATCTTCATCCTCCAACCAGCTGAAAAAGCTTGAAAGAACCCTCCTTATATTATCAATAGTTGTCTTAGAAGCTGCATTATTATTTTTATAATCCGCAAGATATTTCCTCAAATCATCAGTAGTAATGTCTTCAATTCTAAGCTTAACATAATTAAGCATTTTAAAAATTGTTGTTTTATAATAATTAAGGGTACGTTCAGAACAACCCTCAACTTGCTTAGCGGAAATAAAATTATGTAATAACTCATGATTTCCTTTAGATTCTGAAATTGATAAATTCATATCTTTTTCAATAACTTCAAAATCATTTAAAATAGCACCTAAG
>NZ_CAMVEE010000027.1 GCF_947166415.1 uncultured Methanobrevibacter sp.
ACAATCATTAAAGCAGTGAATACACTTCCAGTACCCCCAATCGCATAACCTGCAACCATAGGAGCGATGAAAGCAAACGAACTTCCCAGATATACTGGGCTTCTATTACGAGTACAAACAAGATAAATTAATGTACCTAAACCAGATGAAACCAATGCTACAGGAATTGACAATATATCCGCACCAGCAGTAGTGTTTACGACAATAGGAACCAATATTGTAGCTCCAAACATTGCACATACATGCTGAATAGCAAGTAAAAGCATCCTAAGCGCCGGTGGTTTATCAGCAACACCAAGTAGCATATTACTATTTTCTTCCACCATAATATCACAAATTTTTCCATATTTTATCATAAATTGCTCAATTATTTTAAAAATTCAACTGAACATTTAAATAATTTAATGTTAAAATGCTTAAAATTTGTTAAAAAAACCTTAAACATCCCTATAACAATTTCTGATTAATGATATATATCTGAATGAAAGAATAAAATACTTTTCATTTGACTTTGAATTTAAAAAAAAATAAGAAGAAAAAATCCCAATTATTCTGTATTAGGAATTCTTTCATTAGTGTTTTGTCTAGTGAAGCTTCCCATATTCTGATACAATTTACTCATCTGAGATATGGAAGTTTTAGACATGGAATATTTTAGTTTAACTATTAAACCAGAGGTATCATAGTCATTGAAACAACTGTACATATGATCTACTGTCAACCAGTTTGTAGGAATGTCATGGCTTCCATGATCATAATCACCAGACGGGTTTCCTACCAGAACTTTTGAACCGTCCTTACTGATGTCCAAAATAGCAACATAGTGATTCCACGTATGGAATATCAAAGCGCAACCGCCTTTTTTAAGTTCATTTAAAGCAGTACCGAATGAACTTTTGTAGTAGATAGTGCATTTCATATTAAATAATTCAAGACCTTTTTTCAATCCAACGGTACTTGAGCCATCATAATAGTTTGTGCCTGATTTCGAAGCCAGAAACTGCTCATTGAGATAGCACCTCAAGACTTGAGTGCACATGCTTGATGATGTAGGTCCGCAGGTGTATCCTGTATTCTGCACATCCCTTACCTCTGAATAGGTATATGCTTTACCTTTTAGGGAAGCTGTTATTTCGTAAGGCCAGTAATTATGTGAATTCTTAAGAACTAACCTTGTATTCAAATCCCTTTCAAAAACATTCCATTTTGTTCTTTGGAATATGTGATTGTAATTAGGTTCTGATTTTGTTTTGGTAAACACATAGTTGGTTAATTTTTTATATAAATACAAACCTTTACTGTCCCTTTTGATTACTTCCAGATATTGGGCTTTCAAAATGGTATATTTTGAATTTTCATCACCCATCACATAATTACCAACCAGATAATCGATATCAGGAGCGCCGTTTTTCATAGGAATCTTGAAATACAGTGGATTTTTTGCGCTGCCGTATAGACATGCGACACGTTTGGTTTTCTCTGATCCAACTACATTATAATCTCCATCAAATGTGACATGTATATCCCTAAATCCTTTGCCAATTCCTGGTTTGAATACTACAAATCCCTCAGAATTGGTTACTTTTTTAAAGTTTATAGTGCCTATTGAAATCTTTAAAGTCCTTTTGGCGACAGGCCAAAATTCGTCACTTTTTAAATAGATTCTCAAATATCCATCATTATATAATCTGTCGTTTCCTATCACAACAAATGTAGTCTTGCCAACGAAGAAGTTGAATGTTTTGGAAACTGCTTCATAATTCTCATTTCCGGCAAAAGAAACTACAATAGGATATTTTCCATATCCCAAATCGATTTTGAGCTTTGCTACTCCTAAAGAGTTTGTAACAACATTGTGATCAACGCCCCAAACCCTCATTGTTATTGGAACATTTGCAAGAGGCTTCCTATCTGACCCATATACCGAAACCTTATAATAACTTCCAGAAGCGATTGTGTACTTTTCAGGGGAAATTCCTGTTTTTTTCTTTGTGGAAGTGGCACCAATAACCGTTTTGTCCGGACTTATGCTGACCGGTTCAACGCTAGAATCGACAGATATGCTGGTTTGCAATGAGTCTGATGCATTTATATCATCACCAGACAACACCAATTCCTCTGAATCATCACTATTATCTAACTCCAACGAGTCATTGGCTGAAACATCCCCGCTTAATGTGGCCTCATCTGTCAAGTTAACATCACTTGCAGAAACTACCGCAATATTGAGCAAAACTAAAACAAAACACAATAATGCCAGTTTAGCTTTTAAATTCATATATTCACCTTATTTTAATCCTAAAATCTTCGCGGAATTCTCATATAAAATTTTATTTTCCTCTTCATGGCTAAGACCTATCTTACGGAACATTTCCATTTCGCTTTCTGCTTCCCACATAGGGTAATCTGTACCCCACAGAACTTTATCAACACCATAAGCATATATAAACTTCTTAACATCTTCAGAAGATAACGCATAAAGGCTTGAACTCAAATCAACATACAAATTTGGTGTGCCTGCAAGCTTTTGGGTAGCTTCCTCCCAGACACTCCAGCCTGCAAAATGAGCTCCTATCACCAGCATGTCTGGAAATTTTTCAAGGAATGGTTTTAATTGTTCAGGATTGGAATAGTCATATCTGAAATCCCCGCAATGAATCAATACAGGGACATTTCCTTTATTAATAACCTCACCAAGCCTGAAGGCTTTTTCACTGTTTAAAGCAAATTGCTGAAAATCAGGGTGAAGCTTTACGCCTTTAAGACCCAAACCTATTAAGTGATTGAAATCTCCTTCAATGTCATCACTGTCAGGGTGAAGCGTACCGAAACCTGTAAACAAATCAGGATTGGATTTGACTACTTCACTGATGAATTCATTGATGGACCTTACCTGTTTTGGGGTTGTCGCGACTGAATGAATCAGATAATGGACAACACCGACTTTGCTTCCATCCTCTATAAGATTGTCAACTTTACCATTCAAAGACATGTCCAAATCATAAAAATCCCGAATTCCTTTAACCGCTTTTGATGCGATTTTTTCAGGATAGATATGACAGTGGGAATTTATTACCTTTTGCATAATTGATTTCCGCCTATATAAAATTTGATTACATTATCATTTAAGTTGGTTATTCTTTATAAAAATAATTATTAAACAAGTTAAAAAAATAGGAAAAAATTGAAAATATAGCGAAGAGCTTCAATTGATATCAAAGCAGTTAATGAAATTTTAACCTAGTAGTTGAATTACTCGGCATGGGGTTGAAATTGATATAAGCCCTTCCATATATTTTCCATTAGTTGATAATTTAATGAAAAAAGTTATCTTCTAGCCCTTCCGACACGGCGAGCAATAACCAATTCACCAACAGATATCAAACCTGCAAAGAATTTTTCCAAACCTCCGGTTGCCCAGATGGCTTCACCGAATGTGGAATTCATGATATTTGCTTCATACTCTTCAGCAGTTATCTTCTTACCTGTTGTCTTTGTGGACACCAAAGCTGATGCAGCCATAAGCTCTTCCCATGTAACGCCCTTAAGCTGATTTTGCATAGCCTTATACAGTTTGGAAACCTTAATGTCATAAAGCTCAGACAACAATTCCACAATGTCGCAAGCGCGGACCATACCAATGACCTGATTGTTGTCATTGACAACAGGCACTGTAACGAACTTGTTATTGGCTGTTAAAATCACTGCAAGCCTTGCAGGATCGTTTTCATTTACAGTGGCAACCTCTTCATAACCGCTCATGATTTCTGATATCTTTTCGTTGCCGTTTCTTAATCCTCTTGTAATGTCAAAGGAGGTTATCCATCCCACCAATTGCTTATTTTCATTAACAACCGGACATGTAAAACGTCTAATTTCTTCCATCACTTTTGAAACTTCTACAACACTGTCATCACAGTTTAAGTATACAAAATCTTTATCCATTAACTCTTTTGCTCTCATAAACAAAACCCCATTTTTTTATTCCATTTCAACACGTTTTAAAGCTGCTACAGGACAACGATGAGTACATTCGACACATCTTATGCATTTGTCGTTGTCAAGGACAACTTCACCATCTCTTAATTCTATAGCCCCTATCGGACAATTCTCTTCACATAAATAACAATTTACACATAGCTCATGGTTTATGTCAATAAACCTTTGATGAGTGATTGGACCAAGATATCTGTCCAATTCAATTGCAAACTTATTTAAGGATATTTCAGCACAAGCTCCGCAACCAATGCACATTTTTTCATTGATGTAAGGATATAATTCATCATCTATCAATTCTATACCTAAATCCATACCCTTCTCTTCGAAAAATTCTCTAAATTCAAGAGTGAATGCATTAGTTGGACACAAAGCTTCGCAGTCTGCCCAGTTATTGTCAACCGAATAGTCAATTGAAATGCTGTTCATCCTGACTACCCTGTGAGGATAACTTACATTGGAGAGATTGTATTCGATTATCTCCCTTTCATCATCCCCATCATAAATAACTGAATTTTTAATCAATTTGATTGCAGAAATTGGACAAGTCTGAACACAAATTTCACATTTGACACATTTATCAGTAATTTTAGCTATTCTAAAAATGTTAGCTGGTTCAATTGCATTAACTGGACACTCTCCAACACAGGTATTGCACCTTACGCATTTAGGTGCTACGGCTATGATCTCCTCTTCTGCCTCGAAGTTGTCGAGTTCGAATTCGAAATCTTCACCGTCATCATCTAATTCAACAGATTTAAGTAGAACTTCACGTTCAAGGCTTTTCATCTGTTTTATAAAGGATACATTCATAATATTACCAACTAAATGATTTTTTTTATTATTAATAAATTTGATTTACTAAAAGAAATCCTCCAAATCTTTTAGTGAAGGAAACTTCTCCATTCCAAATCCTTCGATTGATTTGCTGGCTACCCAGTTACCTATCATGCAGGATTTTTCAAGGCTGTAACCTTTCAAGAAGGAATATAAAAATCCGCTGTTGAAGCTGTCTCCGGCAGCTGTGGTGTCTACAACATCACATTCATAAGCTTCGACAAAGCATTCTTCTGAATTGTTCATTGCAAACACACCAGTTGATCCCTGTTTTACAACAACGCATTCAATTCCAAAGTCCAAAAGACCAACAACCAACTCTTTTAGAGAAGATTCGTAATTATTACATAATAATCTTAATTCTGATTCGTTAATAAGTAAGATATCACATCTTTCAAGAATAGGCTTTAATTCATCAAATCCTTTTTGAACATAGAGCATTCCCGGATCAAAACTCAATAAAGTTTCTTTGCTTAACTTTTCCAACAGTTCAATTTGTGCATTGAACGAATCGCCAACAAATGAAGTGTAATGCATTATTTTACATCTCATGATGTTCAATGGGTTTATTTCACCTATTTTGATTTCATCATTGACTCCTGGGTCAATGTATAAGCATCTCTCACCATTACTATCTACAAAGCCCAAACATTTTCCGGTTGAACCTGATTCTGAATAAATTAAGTTATTGGCGAAAACACCGTTGATAGCTAAATTGTATTCGATTAAATCCCCATCATCATCTTCAGCTATCTTTCCAATAATTGAAGTTGAACATCCCAATCTGGACAAGCCCACAATGGTATTTGCTGCCGAACCTCCAGGAGTGGAAGTTTCACTTTTGATGAAGCTTTCCTCATCTTTGCCAGCGATGTCTGCAACTGAATAGAGCTTGTCTACATTCAATGCTCCAAATCCAATTATTTCCGCATTAAGATCATTGTCATATATTTCCATTTTAAAACCTTACTTTAAGATATCTAATAAATTTATATTCTTATCCCCAAGCTTACCATCAAAATTGCCTGCAGATATTTCAATAACTCCATCAAATTTCAATGCCGCATCAATTCCCGCTTTAACTGCCTTATTCATTGATTCCTCATCAATAGCATTGATTACAACTTCTGGAATGTAATTAACTCCGTCCGGAACTTTAGATATGTCACCTAAGGATTCCTTTAAGGACGGACAGTAAAAGTGATTTGTGGTAGGTCCGATTTCAGGGAAGTTTGTTTCCGGTTTGGAAGCTGCTGAACAAATGTCAAATGGTGCAGTAGCTCCTTCAACGGCCATTATTGCATCAATAATAGCTTCACCCGCATCCAAAACCGCTTCGGGTGTTGAGCAGAAATACCAAAAATTGCCTCCCATAATCCCATCATTTATCCTGAATTTCTCTTCAATCTGGAAATCAGGAACTGCAATCGGAACATTAATCATTCTTCTTCCGTATTCCTCTACGATCCATTCGTATCCATCACCACAGTGTCCTACGATATCCATCATTTCAATATATTCTTCACTGTCTCCTGTTGAATAATCAAAAATACGTGTAAACGGCTTTACCAACACATCCTGCCTTAATCTGTATGACAGTTCGAATGCAAACTTCTCAACATCATCGCTGCCTAGCCAGTATTGTACTACAGCACCGAATCTTCCGTCAGGTGTTTGGGATTTATCCAAAAATCCTTCTACACCCCCTTCAACCCTTCCAATCACTGAACTTGGAGTTGAAGTTGAGTCATATGCTGCCCTTTTTACGATTGATTCTGTAGGGCCTGTAATTAAAGCTCTTACATATTTTCCTTCAAATGCTTCGAAGAATGTGTCTTGTACATTTTCATAACTCATCATATCACCGAATTATCCTAATCCACCTATATCCTGACCACGAATGTTGTTTCTCATTTCCTTGCTGACTTTTAGTATATCATCAAAGTTGTCTTCTTTGACGATTTGAATTGTTGGCAAATCGGATTCACCAAATACTGAGAAAAACATGTCTTTAATTTCCAAATTAATATCGTAGTCTTTGAATAGTTTTTCTAAATCATCTGAATTGTTATAATCATTAATAAACTCTAAAACTTTATTCTTATCATTATTTACATAGACATTAGTTATGACTGCAGTTGCAACTGCACTGTGGGACACTATGGCTATTTCAGCAACTTTCAAAGGATATTCGTTACCGTTGAATGATATGCTGATTCCATTGTTTTCACGTGCGAAGGCTAACGGCTCAACATCAGTGATGCTGTCTCCGATGTAGAGCATCTGATTTATGTCAATGCCGTCACGTTCAATTATCTCATCGATGGCCAGCTTTTTGCCTTGCCCACCTACAACCTCAACGTCACGAATATTTTCATAAATGCTCATTTTTGCTATTTGATTGAAGAAAATATCGTCAAACAACTCGTAATCGGAAGGATTTTTTAATATCAATTCCTTGAATTGATTGATTTTTTCAATTTCTTCAGCAGTCAGAGTTAGGTTATCTAGATTGACCTTAGTGTAAAATGTATTCTTGAATGGCAACTCCATATAATTGGATACTGCTTCAATATATTGGCCATAACTGGTGCTGACTATGTAAGTATTCATAGCTTTCTTCAAGTAACTTAATAGAAATTTGGAGTCGTTTATTGCATAGATGTTGTTCTTTGAAAAATCAACCCAATCATCATTTGTGAGGTTCTCCACAACAAAGAACGGCAAGATCAATTTCAGAGTATTTCCAGCTTTGTAATTTTCTTTTTTAACCTCATCGGCCAAATAATCATCATATAAGCTAAGTATTTTAAATAATTCCCCACCATTCTCAATGAAATGCTCTGCCATCTCAAAAGCATTGTCATTCAATGTTAAAGGACCTTCACAATCTGTTATATATGATTTTTCAAACATCGACTCACCTAAAGTTAACTATCCTGATTGCATTGAGAGGGCAAATCGCCTCACAGGTTCTGCAGTATATGCACTTGTCTTCATCATAATCTATCTTATCGTCATTCAATGCCAATGCATCGACCGGACAGTTTTTGACACAAATTGCGCAAGCTTGGCATTTTGTGGATGAAAGTGAAAAGTCACCTAACCTTTGATTGTGCAGATAAGACCTTGCATAGTACAAATCAGTGTCTTTACTGTAGAAATAATCGTCATAAGCACCGATAGCATCAAACTTACATTGTTCTACGCATCTTCCGCAGTATACGCAATTGTCATTGATTTTGATTGGATTAGGACCATTCAATTCAATGGCACCTACCGGACAGACATTGAAACAATCTCCACAGGCAATGCACTTGTTTTCATAGACTTCAATATTCCTATCCATCAGGTATGAACCGAATAGCTTTGAGAACTTGTCCACTTCGATGCGTGTATCCAGACTGATTTTCAATTCTTCCTCCATCATGTCATTGACTTTGCATTCTATGAAGTTTTCAAAGGTCTGGTCATTGAATTCCAAAGCTATGGACTTGCCTACCTTTTCAAGGACTTTGTTTAAACTGATTAAATTAAGTGATAATTTCTTTATGTCATCATCAACGATTCCGGATACGATATCGAATGATTTGATTTCACTGTACATCTTATAAGCTTTTTTACGTGAAGAGTACTTAATCGCTCCTGAAGGACATGAATGCATACATTCCTCACATCTTGCACAATAGCCCGGATTGATATACGGCAATTTATTTGTCCTTGCGACATTAATTGCTCCCATTGACGGACAAACCCTTGTACAGGTCATGCACCCAATACATTTATCCTGATTAACGACAACAGCCTTACCTCCCTTAACAGTTTTAGGGAGCAATTGACCATATTTGATTGCGTCTGTAGGGCATACTCTGAAACAATATCCACATCTGACACAAGTGTCCTTGTCGATTTCACTGTGCGGTTCAGATTTCCCGTCGGCAACAATATGGATTGAACCGTTTTTACATGCCTGTACACATGCTCCGCATGCTTTACATAACTTAACATTTATGTTTGGAACGTTTTCCTTCAATGGAGGGTCCATATGTACATCCAATGAAATCGCATCATGAGGACATGCATTGCGGCATAATACGCAACCGAAGCAAGTGTTCTTAATTTTTACAAGATTGTCATCCCCGCCCATGTAAATTGCGTCAATTGGACAGGAATCAAGACATGGCTTGTCTTTACACTCAGCACATCTGGTTTGATCAATTACATAATCAACATCAACATCTCTCAATGGTCTTGGTGTTTTAGTATAACTATCAATCATAACACTCACTCCATGAAAATATCCTCATTTAGATTAGATGCCTTTACGGTAACGTGAATATTTTCGCCGTCATCAAGGGCGAATTTGGCAATGAAGTATTTAATTACTGAAAATGGACAAGTCTGGTAACAAATACTGCAACGTAAACATCTATCCCTATCTCTTACTATTGTATCTTCAGTTTCATCAAATGAAATGCATTTTGTAGGACAATCAGGAATACATAACTGACATTTTTTACATTCATCCTTATTCCAATCGATGACTCTGATTTTAAGCCTGTTTACCGCATTGGTTATGATTTCCAATGCAATTTCTTCATCAGGAATAATCTTCAATGCATCATCCCATATCTCTGATAGAGGAACGTCATACTGCAAAAGACCATCTTTTTCAAGGCCCCTCAAATCTTCCTCTTTATCATTGATGTAATCTTCCAGGTAATTGACGCATAAAACAATCAAATCCTTTTGGTCTTGCAGGTTATCAACAAATACCCCCTTCATAGCACCGTTGACAGGACATATCTCTAAACAGTCCCCACAGGAAATACAATTGAGCTGATCAACAACCAGTTTTCCGTCAACAACGCTTATAGCATCAACAGGACATTGCTTCATACACTTTTTACATTTAATACATAAATAATCGTCAACGATATATTGTCTTTTGGACGGAATGATATTGAATTCAGGAAGTATCAGGTGATTTAAACCACATTCCAAAGTTTTCGGATCAGTCGGACAAACCTCTGCGCAAAAACCGCAACGGATACATGCTCCAGGAGTAATGACCGGATATGTCAATCCCTCACCGGTTTCATCATCCTTTTCCCTAATTATTTTAATAGCATTCGGGGACGGACAGGAAACTGTACATGCCCCACAACCTATGCAATATTCCTTATTTACTTTAGGGAAATCCCTAAATCTTTCCGGTGTTTCTGCTATTTCAGGATCTGTTTTTGCATCAGCAAATGCATCTGCCCATGCCTTTCTTGCAAACTCATAAATATACCACATTAATGAAGACATTTAGATTACCTCGTAAAATCCTTTTATAGCAGTTTTTCCATGCTCGTTTGTAATAGCTACCCTTTCAGCACATGCAACACATGGGTCGCTTGTAGCGTAGGTAGCCACTGCATCTGCAACGGTTGGAACGTCTCTTATCATATATTTTGCACAGGAGTCCATATTTGAAATACTTGGAGTTCTGATTGAAATGTTCTTGATTAAATTTCCATTTGTTTCAATCATGTAGGTAACTTCACCACGAGGAGCTTCATTTTTGCGCATTGCATAACCTGATTTTATATCAGCAGGAGTACGAACTTCACCATCAGGTATGTTTTCAATAGCTTGCCTAACCAGACTGATTGACTCTGGAATTTCATCAAATCTTGTAAGTGTCCTTGCATAATTGTCTCCTTCGCTTCTTCTGATTACCTTGAAGTCGAAGTAGTCATCATATGTATAATGGCCAACCCTATAATCTTCCTTGACACCAGATGCTCTTCCAATTGGACCTACAGCTCTTCCTTTAATTGCTTCTTTTTTGGTCATTACACCTATTCCTTTACATCTCAAAGCAAGTGCAGGGCCTTCGGCAAACAATGCTCTGGTTCTTTCAAACTCTTCCTCTATTTTATCAAGGTTTTCCAGTATCGGTTTGAAATGGCGTTCGTCAGCATCCATTCTAACTCCACCAACAACATTCCATCCCATATTAACCCTATTTCCGGTTAAAAGTTCAATTGAATCCATTGCATATTCCCTTAACTCCAAAACACGCATGAACAATGTTTCATGATCCATTGATTTGAAGAATGTGGAGTTTGCAAGAAAGTGACTTTGGATTCTATCCAACTCATTTGCAATGACCCTTAAAAATTGGGCTCTAGGTGGAACTTCCACATCGGAAATTTGCTCTATGGTTTCGGCGAAAGTCTGGGTGTGCTCATATGAACAGATCCCGCATACACGCTCTGAAAGATAAATCGCTTTCTGCCAAGTTTTTCCTTCCATTATCTTTTCAATACCTCTGTGAACATAACCATATTCTATTTCTGCTTTAACAACACGTTCCCCTTCAGTTTGCAGTTTAAGTCTGATAGGTTCCTTTAAAGCAGGATGAATTGGACCAATAGGTACTATCATTTCATTTCCCTCCCACGGTCAGCAATAGCCTGTGGACCCACAGCCAGAATGGCTCCTAATATTTCGCTAGGTCTAGGTGGGCATCCTGGAATGGCCGCATCAACCGGAATGAAATTGGATGCTGGAGCATAAACATGCCCACCTTCCTGATTGAACACATCACCAGTTTGAGGACAATTTCCTACAGCTACCACTATTTTTGGTTCGGGAGCTTTATCATAAATTCTCTTTAAATTAGTGACCCATTGCTCTGTAACTGCACCAGTAAGCAACAAGACATCAGCTTCACGAGGATTGTTGTGAACATAAATACCATATTGCTCTAAATCGTATCTTGGAGATAACAGCGCAACGCATTCAACGTCACATCCGTTGCATCCCCCACAATTTACGATACATACATGGATTGAGCTTTTTCTCACAACATCCTTAATAGCATCTAACATTGTACTCCTCTCTTTTTATTTGATAAATATAATTAATATTTAGCCTCATCTTTTAATAATTGGAATAGCTCTAATCTGCCTTCTTTTAATACATCTTCATAAGATTTGCCGTTTTTGACTTCCTGAACCAGTTTATATCTCAAATCTTTTCCTTTTTCTCTCGGAAGTATCTCCAAAGTATCGATGAACCAGCATAACCTCAAGTCAGCGTTGAATTTCTGATATAAGCATATGTCCTTGGCTGAATCAAATGTTCCATGTAAATTTTCAAGGGAATCCAAATCAAACAAACTAAAGAATAACTCCTCCAATTCCTCAGTGGTACAATCGAATTCCTTGGAAAGCGGAACTATTATGTCTCTTTGCCAAGCATAACTTTTGATTATCCTATTTTGCATCAATTTTAATCTTGCATCATCATCCATTCCAATCACATCATACTGTAACTTTTAATAAAATATATAATAAAATCGCCAAGATTAATCCAACAGCGGTTTCTTTTCTACCATATCCCGGCCTTTCGCCCATTATAAATCCGCCTAGGAGAAAACCAATTGCTGATAAAATGACATTGCCTGAATTAAATGCTAAACACCAGCCAATAATTGAAATTGCTGCTGCAGGCATGTTGAAATCCGAATCTGCAACGAATGGTTCTCCATGTTGTTTATAACTGTAAACTAAACCAAGAATGGAACCAACAGCAAATGCAAGTATATAAATCATATAATCTAACATAATATCTCCTACATCGGTTTATAAAGCAATATAAATGAACAAACAATTGCTATGAATGTAATTACAAAACATATCTTCTCTATACTTTCAATCTTATGTGAAAAGTTGCCTTTGGCCAACAACAGGAAAATAGCCAATACGATTCCGATAATCACTATCGGAACAATCAGGGTGGAGTGGAAAACCGTTGTCAAAAGGCCTACAACCACAACACCAACAGCAACCAATGCTGTTAAATAAATAATCATGTCTTCACTGTTCATGCTACCACTCCTGTGAATATCATCAATACAGATCCGAAGAAGCAAATTGCCCCTATGGTAATCTGGGTCATGACTGAATGATTTGGACTTAAGATAGGTGTTGTTGCATTGATAAATCCAGTGATGAATGAAATTACAATCATCCCTATCAAGTATCCGACAGCATCAAGCGGACCGAAGAATATTGTCAGGAATACCCAAAGCAACACATACCATGCGATTGATTCTGAAAACAGCATGAACCCTCTTAGGAATCCGAAATGTTCTGTTTCAAATCCTGATATCAGGGCTTTGTCTTTTGTTATCGCGAACGGAGAGTATGGAGATTTGGTAATGATTAACATAAAGAACATTAAAGCCGCAAGCGGAATTGAAAATATTAACGGACCATGAACTGATTGGTATGAAATGATTTCACCTATATTCATTGAACCGGTTATCAAATAGACAAACACGATTGCCGCAAACAATGGAAGCTCTGTTGCTGCTGAAAGCACAGCCCTTACACAACTTAGCTTTCCGTATGGAGAACCGGAACTTGAACCTGCATTATGCTCAACTATTTTATAAACCGCATAAACACCGAACAAAATCAATAATGAGTCATGAGCTACAGGACCTACAATAACACCAACAACCCAAATTAAAGCTAAAATAAATACAATTCCTATGTAAAACACTTTTGAAACTGTTTTTGGGATTGCTGTTTCCTTGAAGAAAAATTTTAAGGAATGTATCAAATGCTGGACTATAGGTGGTCCTGGACGTTTCTGAACACGAGCCATAACTTTCCTGTGCAAACCTAGAAGCAGGCTTCCTGCCAGGAATGCTATAATAACATTAATTAAAATATCTGCCATCAAATTCATAATACCACTCTAATATCCAGTAAATGGTTCTTTCACCCTTTCTTCTGCATCTTCAGGTCTTGGTTTAGCCATTGTCAATAAACCTAAAGATAAAACCCATAATGGAATACCAAATATAGCTACGCCATATACGATCCACGCTTCGAAGTCTATTATCAAGCATGCGAGAATAGCTATTGTTGATAAAGCCAATAATACAATACATAAACTTTTTTGACTAACCATACTCACCACTTACCATAATACCAATAATAATATTTCAACAGCTCTTACGATAATGAACAATGAGCTTAAGTGAATAATAACGATAAATGGGGAACCAGCAGTCCTGAACATTTCTGCTTTGCTTGCAAAAAATGGCGCTACTCCACTTTCACCCAATATACCTACTAACATCAGTGCTGCACCAAACACAACCATCGGACTTGCAGGCATTTGGGATAACACTGCAAGGGATAATGTTCCGGTAGCTGCAAGAATAATTGCCGCACCGCCGAATAATGGCAGGCTGCACATCATTGCTATCAAACCATAGTTGAATGCTGAATTCAAAACAGTGGTCTGCTTTACAGCTGATACAATACCGATATTCAAAATACCAACTAAAGCCATGAACAATGTAAAGTTAAATAAATCTCCAGTTATCATTGCCCCTGCAGATGCGATACCGCAGAGAACTGATAAGAATCTTCTTTGCTTAAATTCCTTAGGACCAACCTTTACTTCAGTATTGTGCAGATAATGCATGGTAGCTTCTATTTGTGTTTCAGGTTTACTTACAGCAATCAAAGCTGTGAAACCTAACAATACTGCAAAAAGGAACAAGTTGAAAGGTGTAATGTACAATACAATGTCTCCAAGTGGAATTGTTCCAAGTAAATTTCCTCCAAGTGTAACGAAATCCATAACCATCACCTACTCCTTATCAAGATCCTCTCTCATAAGCAGACCAATCAAGCCCACTTTTGAAGCTACTTTTAATAGTAATCCACATGCTGCCAAGAATAAACTCAATAACCAGTATTGAGGTGTTACAAAGAATAACAGGAATCCAATAATCCATAAACACCATGCAATACCGGAAACTCCGGCAACGCCATCCAATACCAATACAGGAAGTCCTCTTGCTTTTTTAGACAATGCGTATAAAACAATTCCTCCACCAGCTACTGCACCTCCAGTAAAACCGGTCAAAAATATTCCATAACCAACCAATACCAAAGCGATGAAATTAGGAGCTGTGGTCATGATTTCCATATTCAATGCAAAAGGCTGAGGGAATAATGAAGAAGATTTGGAAAGGTTTCTTCTAGGGTCTTGTTCTATTATGCGCATCTCTCTTGTAATCAAAATTTCAGAAATAGCCAAAGTTTCAGCCAATTCTACAACCAAACCAGGTAAAATTAAAGCTTCAGCCAAATCTGTTCCAACGGCAGACACTACAAAAATCATTGCAAGTCCGACCAAATCAGTCAGTATAAGAATGTGAATTTCTTCCCTTTTTAATGCAATTGCCATTGTTCCAATGAATCCGACAATCAGCCCTGCATAGATTGCAGGCAGATACATTGAAAGGAATGCGTCAGGAACAAACGGAGGTATGAATACCATCAGTTATCCCTCCTTAACTGTTTTGATCTGGCTTTGACGTCACTGACCTTAACTTCGTTGGCAACTTGCTGGGACTCGTTGATAGCTTTCTTAACATCTGCCTTTATTTCTTTTTCATCATTTTTTCTATTCATTGTATAATTGATAGATAACCATGAAGCGATGATGAATGACATCATCAGAATACTGGATTCAAGTATTGTATCGAAACCTCTGGTATAATACAATATCTCATCTATAAGTCCACCAGGAGATGAATAGATTGATGTTCCAAAGTACGGAGATATTGAAGATACCCACTCGGAAATCGGTGACATGTATCCAGTTATCATACCCAATTTAGCGGCATTTTCCGGATATTGTGGATTGATGTTTCCCGGTGCCTTTAATACTTCACCGCCCCTGTCATATGGAGCGATAGCCAATCCCTCATCTACTTGAACCTGTGGAGCCGGTCTGACATATAATTGATCTGGATTTAATGCCATCGGCACTATAAGACCGATGATTAGAAGTATTCCTAAACTGAAAGCGAAAAGACGAGGAATATTTTTAGGCTCTGCGAGCTTGTTCCATAAAACTCCTATTCTCATACGTCTGCCCCCATCTCTTCTAAACGAATAATTGCTCTAAATAAGATTAATGTAATGATTACTGTTGTTGCAAGTAATGTCAACAAAGCCAAAACATGGTTATAGCATAATAAAACCAAACATACACCAATTGAAGCCATTTCTGTGTTGAATGTTCTTATTATCGGGTCGTTGACTCCAGGACCCCATGCAGTGGCGATACTTCCAACAATCGCTAGAAAAATTCCAAAGTAAAAGAATATCTGAACCTCAATCATTTAACTCACCACTTTTTACCTTGTTTTTTCTAATTTCATTGATTTTCACAATGGCCAAAATGAATACTAATGTGGATAATGGGTCAGCCAAGGCGGCAAACAATGCAACATCAAAATATTTGAATGCAACTACAGCCAAGACGAAACCTGCATCAAGGATTGAAAACATTATGACTTTATCTAAAGGTTTTTTAAGGAATATTATTCCAAAAGCACCTATGACCATCAAAGCCATTGCAAGTATAGATATGATTTCCATTTTAATGCCTCACTCCAATAGTATTTCATCATCAAGCCTTTTTAATGTATACGCAATTGCATTAGCACTGATTGTTGAACAAATGAAGAATGCTGCTGCAACTACAAGAGCGAATGGAGTGTTTATGAACAATGCTATAATAGCTGAAACTCCAAAACCGATAACATTCAAATAAAGCAATCTTTCAGCCCTGTTCTGTGTTATCAAAGCTCTCAATGCTACAAATAAGACTATAATTCCAATAATTTCAACATACATATAATCACTCCTCTGCATGCCTATTGAATTTTTGAGCTATTTTTCCTAAAACAATTGAAGCTCTAACTTGATCAATACCTTGAACGGTTAATATTGCAATAACCATTCCCCCAATAAACATTTCAGGAGTTAAACCAACAAATGAAGATATGAATATGATTAATGTTGCAGTTAAACTTCCGGTAGTTCCTGCATATCCCGGATCGGCGCATAGCCTATTTCCCATAAATACGAAAAATGCCGCAATAATTCCTCCAGGGATTCCTAAAACCAAATATCCAATTGAAGCCAGTAATGTACCAGCAGATGCATCTGGAGAACATAGAATGTTTCCTTGGAAGAATCCGCCAGCAATATCTCCCCCTCTTTTACTTACATCTCTACCGACTATCTCAGCTCCTTTAACACCAGGATTTTCAGGAAGCCCGAAATATGTGTCGACTATAACAAAATTCAACCAGCATAGAATAGCAGCAATTATAATTCCAATTACCTCATTCATCGCATATCCTCCCCATCAGCTTCATCTAAAGGCTTTGGAAATACAAAATCAAATAAATATTTCACAAATAATGCAGATAAAATGCCTATAATAGCGGCCAATACAATTCCATTATAAATAAAAGTATAGTTTAAAACTAAGAAAATTGAAAAAATACCAATAGCTATTATTGGAGTCGGATATAATGCGCTTACATCAAAAGAGTACCTATATGGTTTGCCAGGCAATAGCGGAAGCCTTAAAATTAATGCCATTACAACAGAAGCTATAATAGCTACAATATAAGCTAGCAATGCATCGAATGGACTGATAGCTATATTGACAAGTCCGGAAATATTACCGTATGAAGCAAAAAATATGGTACCATACACCAAATCAAACATTTTAATAGACTCCTCTTAAGTAATAAATTTACATATAAAAATATATAAATATTGTTACTTAAAAATAATATATAACAGTCCGAATATTTATAAAAATAACAATTATTTGGTAAAATTGCAATAAAACAAAGTTAAATGTTGAAAAGGACTAAATATTATGTTATCACAATAATATCCAGAAATGACCTAACATAAATTCTTTATTCTTGATAAATAAAGAATATTAACAAATAAATTTTTAAAGGACAGATATCTTCTAGAATAGAGAATGCGACTTAAAATGAATTCAGAGGATAAAAATATGGACCGAGAAGTAAGTAATTTTAATGTAAGGCTCAGAACAATAAAAATCAGAGAACTTATTGCAGGCATCATTATTGCAGCGATAGCATGCGGAATTACCATGGCAATATTTCCCCAAATTGCCGAAAATGATGACCTGATGATGATTGTGCTTTTAACATTCGTCCTGCTATTTTTTGCATGGTGTTTAAAAGGCACCACAGGTGTTTCCACAAATGTCGAAAATGTCTTATTAAAGGACAATAGAAAGGAAATACTGTATGTGATGATTATAAACCTGATTTTTGCCCATATCTTCCTTCTGTTGATAGTACTTCTGGACATGCTGCTTGGAATGACCGACCCGTCATGGGTGAGTGGAATAGACATAGATTCAGTTGATTTGACCCCAAGCGCATTTATGTTTAGCGCAATAGCGTCCATAATATTCGCTCCAATAATCGAAGAGCTGATATTTAGAGGAGTTCTGTTCAACAGACTGAAAATAAGGGTTGGAATTGTTCCTGCAATGATACTCTCATCATTTTTATTTGCCATAGGTCATGACTTTGGAGGAATTGTAAGCGCATTCCTATTTGGAATATGCATGTGCATATTGTACCTGAAAACAGACAACATATTCATTACAATGAGCGTTCATTTCCTTAACAATCTCCTGGCAACATTTTTAGAAGTTGTAAATAGCGATGCATTGTTCGTCCACCCACCGGGACTTTTTATCCTTGCAATAGCCGTGGCAATAGCTACCGTGCTGTTAATAAAATACATCTTTGAAGAGACTTCCAAATTAAGGAAAGCCTACTCATAAAAAAAAGAAGTTTAGTGGAATCCGCATCCACTGCAAGTTTCACATTTTTCCTCTTCAAGAGGATCATATTTTTTATCTTCCTGCAAGGTGGCTGAAATGAAATACTGGTCCAGTTCATCCTTATTTTTTAAAACGGGTGAAACACCTTTGAATTCACATCTCATATCTCCAGTTCCACCAATATCAACTAAAATCGGTTCACCTAATTTGAATCTTTTAAAGTAAGATTCAACTTCATCCTTCAAAGCACCAGGAATTCTGAAATTAAAAGATAGAATATTGTTTTCCTTCATCTTTAAACCGACATACTTCTGGTCGATTTCATAATTCAATCCTAACTGTTTTTTGAAAATTATGTTAGTGCCAATTTCATTAGATGTCATATTATAATCTCCTCAATTAATTGAATTATATGTTTGTAATATATAAAACTTTCTTAAAATGTATTGAAAGTGTACATCATAAAAAAATTAAAATTCATCAATTTATAATGAATTATCACGATTTTTAACAACCTTTATATAAAGTTAAAATCAGAATTACTATATGTTATAATATTTATTATATCAAAATAATCAATTTAGAAAAAAAGGTGTTTATTTATGAATGAATACAACAAAGATATTGGAAATAGAATTAGAGAATTGAGAGAACTATCAGACATTACAACCGAAGAAATCGCTAAAGAGCTGAATATTAAAGAAGAAACATACATCCAATATGAAAACGCAGAAGTAGACATCCCTGCAAGCTTCTTATATGAACTTGCACACATTTTCAAAGTTGATTTAGGATTATTATTGACCGGTGAAGAAAGCAGGATGAACATATTCGACGTTACACGTGCGAACAAGGGAGTTTCAGTGGACAGGAGAAAAGAATATACACACCAAAACCTATGTTCTAAATTCATTCACAAAAAAGCCGAAACATTCCTTGTAGTGGTGGACCCTGAAAAGAATCCGGTTCCTTCACTGAATTCACACCCCGGTCAGGAATTTAACTATGTACTTGAAGGTTCCTTGAAGATTTATATACACAACAACGAAATCGTGCTTAACGAAGGAGACTGCATCTTCTTTGATTCAGCACACAGACACGCAATGGTAGCACTCAACGACAAACCGGCTAAATTTTTAGCAGTAATCATATAACGCTTACAGGAGATTATTAAATGACATCAGTAATAGGAGATTTTTTAGAAAGAGTTGAATTTAACTCATATGAAGATTTTCATAAAAATTTTAAATTGAAATACAATGAAGATTATAATTTTGGATTTGACGTGGTCGACAAATATGCTGAAATAGATCCTGACAAGATAGCGTTGATTTGGACTAACGACAATGATGAAAACCATACATTCACATTTAAAGAAATGAAGGAATACTCAAACAGGACAGCAAATCTGTTTAAACGCTACGGCATCAAAAAAGGCGACTGCGTAATGCTTACATTAAAAAACAGATATGAATTTTGGTTCTGTATGGTTGCATTGCACAAAATAGGAGCAATAGCTATTCCGGGAACACATATGTTGAAACTCCACGATATCGACTTCAGAATAAAGGAAGCAAACGTGAAAGCTGTCGTTTCCGTTGAAGAAGACACCTTGCTTCCAGATTATGAAGAGACTGAAAAGGAATTGGGAGTAGACTTGAAAAAGTTTGTAATTGAAACAGAAAGGGAAGGATGGGTTAACTTTAACGAAGCCATTAAAAATGAAAGCAACGTGTTTGAAAGACCTACAGGTGAGGACAAAACCTATGCTGAAGAAATCTTCCTTATTTATTTCACATCCGGAACCAGCGGACTTCCAAAAATGGTTTCACATAAGCATACCTACTCCTTAGGCCACATCCCTACCGCAAAATATTGGCACAATGTCGTGGAAGACGGAATCCACCACACTGCAGCAGATACTGGATGGGGAAAAGCCGTTTGGGGAAATCTCTATGGACAGTGGATTGCAGGAACTGGAATATTCATTTATGACTATGGCAGATTCAATGGAATCAAATTGCTTGAAAAAATTATCGAACATAAAGTGGATACATTCTGTGCTCCACCAACAATTTACAGATTTATCATTAAAGAAAACATCGAAGGATATGACTTGTCCAATCTGAAATACGTTACAACTGCTGGAGAGCCTCTGCCTCCGGAAGTGTCAGAAAGATTCTACGACATTTCAGGATTAAGAATCAAGGAAGGATTCGGACAGACCGAAACCACATTGTCAATCGGAACATTTGTATGGTTGGATGCTAAAGTGGCATCCATAGGCAAACCTTCCCCATTGTTTGATTTGGAGTTATTGGATGAAAACGACAATAAAGTGGAAATCGGTGAAGAGGGAGAACTCTGCTTTAAAATGAATGATGGACCAAATCCTGGACTGTTTAAAGATTATGTAAATGATGATGAAAAATACAGACAGCAAATCCATGACGGATATTACCACTGTGGAGATACCGCATGGGTTGATGAAGACGGATATGTTCACTTTGTCGGAAGAAATGACGACATTATCAAATCTTCAGGCTACCGTATTGGACCTTATGAAGTGGAAAGCGCTGTGCTTTCTCACGAAGCAGTGGCTCACTGCGCAATTACCGCTTATCCTGATGAAGTGAGAGGTCAGATTGTAAAGGCAAGCATTGTGTTGCAGCCTGACTTCGAACCGTCAGATGAACTTACTAAAGACATACAAAATCATGTTAAAAGAGTTACAGCTCCTTATAAATACCCTAGAATGGTTGAATATGTTGATGAACTTCCAGAAACAATCAGTGGTAAAATAAGAAGAGTTGAAATCAGAGAAAAAGACAATAAATAATTATAGATGATATAATGACAGAAGAGATATCTTATCCAGTTATTAATGAAGAATTATGCAAAGGATGTAAAAGATGCATAATCGGATGTCCTCAAAATGCAATATTCCTTTCAGAAGACATGAACGACGCAGGATATCAATTTGCTTATTATAGTGGAAACGGGTGTACAGGATGTAAGGACTGTTACTTCACATGCCCCGAACCATTAGCATTAGAAGTGCATCAGTACAAGAAGATTGTTAACGATGAAGTTGGAAGAATGATTAAGGCTAAAGTAGCTAACAAAGGGGGAAAGTAAATGAGTAATCAAATGGTAAAAGGAAACACTGCCGTTGTCATCGGTGCAATGTATGCCGGATGTGACTGTTTCTTTGGATACCCAATTACTCCTGCAAGTGAAATTTTGCATGAGGCATCAAAATACTTCCCGATGGTTGGAAGAAACTTTGTCCAGGCAGAAAGTGAAGAGGCATCAATCAATATGGTCTATGGTGCATCAGGTACCGGACACAAAGTTATGACTTCCTCATCCGGACCGGGAATCAGTTTGATGCAGGAAGGATTCACATTTCTTGCAGGTGCAGAACTTCCTGCAGTTATCGTCGACATTATGAGAGCAGGACCTGGACTTGGAAATATCGGACCTGAACAAGGGGACTACAATCAAATTGTCAAAGGTGGAGGTCATGGAAACTATAAAAACATAGTTCTTGCTCCAAACAGCGTTCAGGAAATGTGTGATTTGACCATGAAAGCGTTTGAACTTGCAGACAAATGGAGAAATCCTGTAGTAGTTCTTGCTGACGGTACTTTAGGACAGATGGCTGAACCATTGGTATTCCCTGAGGAAGCTATTGAACCGAAAAATGATAAGTCTTGGGCTGTTAAAGGAACTGAAGAAACTATGGGCAACCTCATTACATCAATTTTCAATGACTTCAATGATTTGGAAGACTTCAACTTCAAGCTTCAGGAAAAATATGCTAAAATTGAAGCTGAAGAAGTGATTTATGACGAATACCAAGTTGAAGATGCAGATATCGTTCTTGTGTCATTCGGTATCAGCAGCAGAATTGCAAGATCAGCAGTGGACAAATCACGCGAAAAAGGAATAAAAGTTGGACTTTTAAGACCTATCACATTATCTCCTTTCCCTGTTGACAGGATTAAGGAATTGTCAGATAAGGGTGTCAGTTTCATATCTGTTGAGATGAGCAATGGTCAATTATTAGCTGATGTGCAATTTGCAGCTTTAAGAAAAGAAGATACTCATTTGGTTAACAGAATGGGTGGAAACCTAATTGAATTGAAACAAATTCTTGCTAAAATTTATGAAATAGCTGGCGTTGAAGATGAAGATATAGACTTATCCAAAAGAAGCGATGAAAAAGCCAGCCCAAACATTATTGACTAGAGGATGTGGAAAAATGAGTGATAAAGAAAATAAAGATTACGAATTACAGGTACGTAGAAATCCACAATCCCTTTTAGAAGAGTATCCTAGAAAAGGAACCAACATTCAATCAACTCACTACTGTGCGGGTTGTGGACATGGAATCTTACATAAATTGATTGCAGAATGTATGGATGAACTTGGAATACAGGAAAGATGCGTAATGATTTCCCCTGTGGGATGTTCAGTATATGCATACTTCTATTTCAACTGCGGAAACTTCCAGACTGCTCACGGAAGAGCCCCTGCAGTTGCAACAGGTATTTCAAGAGCTGAAGACAACGCAATTGTTATGAGCTACCAAGGAGATGGAGATTTAGCATCAATCGGTTTGAATGAAACTTTGCAGGCTGCGAACAGAGGAGAAAAAATGGCAGTATTTTTCGTCAACAACACAGTTTACGGAATGACCGGTGGACAGATGGCTCCAACAACCTTGATTGGAGAAAAGACAGTTACCTGCCAAACAGGAAGAGACCCTGACTATGCAGGACACCCTACACATATGTGCGAGTTAATAAATACCCTGAAAGCACCTGTGTTCATTGAAAGGGTTTCACTTGCAAACCCATTGAAAATCAGACTTGCAAAATTCGCCATCAAACAGGCATTGACAATTCAAAAGGAAGGCAAAGGATACTCATTTGTTGAAGTATTATCACCTTGCCCTACCAACCTAAAACAGGACGTTGTAAGTGCTCAGAAATTTATTGAAGAACAGATGGAAAAGGAATTCCCTGTTAAAAACTTCAGAAACAACATGTACAAAAAAGAACCTGTGCAAAGACCTGTCAGTGACTTTTCAACTGAATCATTGGATAAAATATTCAATG
>NZ_CAMVEE010000028.1 GCF_947166415.1 uncultured Methanobrevibacter sp.
CTAACGTAAATGGAGGGCTATTTTTTAAAAATTATTGGCCATTGAGAACTGATATAAAAGATTTAAATTATTATAGTATCTCCACATTCATCGAATATGAAGGAGTAAAAATATTATTGATGGGAGATAATACCAAAACAAATATCGAAGAACTATTAAGAAATTCAGATTTTCTAAAAAATACTCAAAACATTGATCTATTACTAGCACCACATCATGGGCGGTTATCATGTTATAAACAAGAGCTAATGAATCATCTAAAACCAAAAATTACAATAATATCTGATAAAAGTAATCAAGACGATGTAAGTGCATCAAGCAAATATAGTTCAAATTCGCGTGGAGATTGGGTATTAAAAAATGGAGAACTTGTTAAACGTAGCTGCTTAACTACACGTAATGATGGAAATATATCTGTTATAATTAAAAATGGAGAAATGAATATTTACTGCAAATAAGGTGAAAATATGGTTGTTACTATTAAAAGTTATAGTGTGAAAAATGGAGACATGTTTTACATAAATCACAACAATGATACATTAACTATTATTGATTGTAATTTAATTGATGAAAAAAGAGACGAATTATTACTAGAATTAAAAAAAATTAATGATGAAAATAAATTTAACAGGTTTTTATCAACACATCCCGACAAAGATCATATAACTGGAATTAAATCATTAGATGATACTATTACTATTGATAACTTTTATTCAGTTAGTAATAATATCAAAAGTGATAACTCTGAAGATTTTGACAAATATTGTGAATTAAGAGAAAGTGATAAATTTTATCCACTTTCAATAAAATGTGAACGAAAATGGTTAAATGACGGCGACAAAAATAGAGGGAATTCAGGAATCATTATTCTATGGCCCGATGTTAATAACTCTGATTATAAAGAAGAGTTAGAAAAAGTAGAAAACTCAAATAAAACGCCAAACAACATCTCCCCAATCATAAGATATTCATTAAATAGTGGAATAACAGCATTATGGTTTGGAGATATGGAAACTGAATTTTTAGAGAAAATCATTGATTCTATTGAACTTCCAGAAACAGACATACTATTCGCACCCCATCATGGAAGGGATAGTGGCAAAATTCCAAAATATATTTTAGATAAAATGAAGCCAAAGATAATTATTATTGGAGAAGGTAAATCAGACTATTTAAATTATTATGAAGGTTTCAATACAATCACACAAAATTCTGCAAAAAATATTGTTTTAAAATGCACAACTGGACAAATAGACATATATACTGATGATGAATTTAATAATGATTTTTTAGACTATGAAAAAAATAGAACTGTATTATCTAGTGGAGAACAATATAGGGGAACTTTAAATTTAAACTAAAATAAAAAAATATAATAATGGGTGTTAATATGGAGGATATAAAAGATTATGATGATAAATTAATTTATATTATAATTTTTAATGTTGCATTTACATTATTGATTAATGATCCATCCACTTTTATTGAAAACAATGCAATAATCTCCATAATTCTAACAGTACCCATTTTATTTTTACCTATATACGTAATTACAAATATTATACCTAGTGAATTAAAATTTAAAATATTATATCCTGATAACAAAAAACATAGATATGCTTATGGTATTTTTACAAGACTAAAAAACAATAAGCTAAAATATAATAAAAAATTAATTGATATGGATATTATAGTAACCAATCATGGCATCCCTAAAACAAAAACTAAAGAAGATGATTTATGGTACGCCATATATAACAAACATAAATATGATACCAAAATTTATCAACAACATAAACAATTTTTATTTTGTAGAGATTTTACAACAATTATATTAATAATTACAATTATTTTTTCTATTCTTTCATTAAAATTTGGATTTAATTCATTTATTAAAACAATGATAGAAATCGGAATATGTGAATTTGTAATTTTCTGGATATTATCTAGATATAAAAATAAAATTTTAGTATTATCTGTTTTACAAGAAGAAACAGAATCTCTGAAAAAAATGGAGTATAAATATAGTACCAGTATTCCAATACTTTAATTTTAAAAATTACACTTAAAAATAATACCTCTGTGATATTATGGAAACTACTTTAAATTTATCTAAAAAAGCATATGAATATCTCAATCATGGAGATACAAAATCTGCTGAAAAAATATTGAAAATACTTGAGAAAAAAGAAATTACTCCCGAATTAAAATTTACAATAAGTTCTTTGCTTATCGAAATTGGAACTGCAACTAAAAAAATGGATTATATTGAAGAAGGGATAAAAAATTTTAAAGAATTAAAAAAAGAAACCGGATTTTATGTTGATTATAATTTAGCTAATGGATATTATTCAAAGTATAAAATAATGGATGAAAAACCAAATTATTTAACAAAAAATGAACATTTATTGATGAAAGCTAAACAAAACTACTTAACTAACATTGATAAAACTCCATTAGAAATATTGCCCCTACTTTACATAAATCTAGGAAATACCTATGATTATATTGGTAGAACTATTGATGCATTAGAATATTATGAAAAAGTACCAAATCATCCTTACTCTTTAATAAACAAAGGGATTGGATTATATGAATACTCCAAATTTATCAGTAATCCATCACCGATTTTAAAAGATGCATATAGCTGTTTTAAATCTGTTTTAAGAATTGAAAACATTCCCCTAGAGTTTAAATCAATTTGTGAGAAATATATAACCAATATCGAAAGCATATGTAATGAAGACATATTAAAACAAAAATCAAATAAAAAACTTGATAAAACTTCAGAAAACAACATTGAAGATTTTATAGTTAATTTTTGTCTAGAAAATAAATTATATCTAAATTTATGTAACTTCTGTCAAAGATGTGAAAATGCAATAGGAGATACAATAATTATACCAAATATGCTTGTAAAAACTAGTAAATCAATAGATAATGACCCTTACCTAAAATTATCCTCCCAACTCAATCAAATTAAAATGGATTATGTATCTTCACGATTTCTACTAATATTATCACAATCAAAGAAAATTAATTTAGATTTAGTAAACAAAAATGTAGTTCTCATAAATACATTATCATATGAAGAACATGATATTAGAGTACAATTGTTAAAAAACTCATTTTCAAGCTTTTATAACATCCTTGATAAAATTTCACATTTAATAAACATCTATTTTAATTTAAATAAAAAACCTGATAAATTAAACTTCCACAACGTTTGGAATAATAAAAATAACAAGATTAATGGAACATTAAGTTCATTAAATAACTCCGGATTATGTGCATTATATGACATACATCTTGAATTAGAACCTAAACATGAAAAATTTTACTTAAGAAAGATACGCAACGACATAACACATAACTTTTTACAAGTAAAACATTTTAAAGTTGAAGAAGATGATATGACTATCAATGAATTAAAATTAAATACAATTGAACTAGCAAAAATTGTTAAAAATGCAATAATCTATTTAATAAGATCTATTGACATAAATGAACAACAAAAATATAAAAAACACAAAAATAACATTATTCCAAAAATAACAATTCCCCTACAAAAATCATAGTTATTATTTGGAGTGAAAAAATATCTTAAAAAAGCAGCAAAATATATATAAAAGAAAGCTCATAAGTTTAATTGTAAGACAACTAATTCTATGAGCTTAATACGTTTAAACTATAATAATTCTTTTCTTAAATCGATTGTATCTTTTAAATCCGGACCGGTTGAAATAATAGTTACTGGAACACCAGTTTCAGCCTGAATTTCATCAATGAATCTTTTGGTTTCACCGGATAGCTCATCATAATCCTGTACGCGTGCGCAGTCAAAGAGCTTGTCGACGCAAGTCAATGCTATTTGGGTTGCACCGTTGATTCTGCAGGATTCCTTTGCAAGCTCCATGTCAAAGTATCCGATACGGCGGCGTCTTCCAGTTACAACACCGTACTCTTCAAGACCTTGGCGTTCCGCTTCTTCCTGAGTCATTTCAGTTGGGAACGGCCCTTCTCCAACACGGGAAATGTAGGACTTGAACACATTGATGACTTCATCCACTTTAGTTGGACCGACACCCACATCAGCGGCAAAAGTTGATGCTGTGGTATCCTTACTGGTTACATAAGGAAAAGATCCGTAATAAAGTGATAGTGCAAATCCTTGTGATCCTTCGATGAATACCTCTTCCCCATTATCAATAGCTTCATTACAAGCAAGGGAAACATCAGTAAGGTATTCTTCAAGTTCTGGGGTGTCACGTGCTATCTGTATATCTCTCATTACACGATCAGAGTTTGCAGGTCCGCAGCCTGAACCTGTACTTCCAATCTTTTTGGATAGATGTTCTGAAGATTTGTCTCTGTTTATGTGGTCTTCAGTGATAATGGCGCATCTAGGGTCCACACACATCCTCTCTTTAACATTGTACTTTTTCAAGTCTTCGAATTCCTTAAAGAGGACGTCAGGATTTACTAAAACTCCTGCACCAATCATCAGTTTTGCATCAGTATGCACAAAACCGGATGGTGTTAATCTTAAGCCATATTTTTCACCGTTGAATTCTACAGAGTGTCCGGCATTAGGTCCGACACCTGCTCGAGCAATTATTTCAGGTTTATCGTTTGAACAAAGGTAAGTAATACATTTTCCTTTGCCTTCATCACCCCATGCTCCACCTACTAAAATACTACAAGTCATCTAATAACTCCCTAAATAAAATTAATAAATAATGAAAATAAAAAATTTCCGTACAATATTAGTATATATTTTTTGATTAAAAAGTTTTTCCAAAAAATACCTATGAATGTTTAATTATAGTGCAAAAAACTCCAAAATAATTGAACTTACTTATTTGGGTTCAATGGGTGATTTTCACACATTGGATTTTTAATGATGTTTCTCTTTAAGTGGTATTTCAAAAAGAAAAGCATCCACTGGTTTGACAATTCCCTCAAGGAAGCGTCATCCAACCTTTCATATTTTGTAAAGAAATCCATCTGGTCCCCACCGACAGCGACAGCGACTTCTTTTGTTTTGATTAACATGAAAAAGTCATTTCTGATATTGTGTATACTGAAGTCATCCACAACGGAAATTGTCTTTTCCCTTTTATAATCGTGGAAAAATGTGTTCAGATATTCAAAATCGACAAATTTCACATCTTCAATGTCAAACCTGACTTGTTCACTCAATAAATCGTTTTTGTAGTCATATCGAGACAGGAAATCAATGTCCCATATATTATTGTAAAAGATTGTAAAGAAAGAATCAACTGCAAATCGAACGGTAAGTGTAAAATTTTCAGTTTCTTTTGGAGTACCGAGTTCAACATCCATGAATTCCAAATATATTGAATCCTGAGATATCTCTACAGAAATCCATTTACCTGAATTGATCATGACATCACGAATTAGTTTAAGTGATCTTATATTCATTTTTGCGCCTCACAAAAGTTATTAAATGCTCCTTCCATTTCATATTCCTTTTCACTGTCGTACATTTTATCCCACTTGAAACAAAGAATTTCAATCTGGTTGTTGACGGTTCCATCCCAACTAATCTTAAATCCTTCCTGTTCCAACAGGTCTTTTACAGTGTTTCCTATTTCCAGAGCCTTTTTCTCATCGTTTTCAAAATCTCCGAATGTGATTCTTAACTTGTCATCATAAATTGCTTCTTCCACATCTTCAAAACTGTAAAAGCAGAACCCGTCAGGGTTGAATTTATTGTTTCTCAAATGGACGTATAGTTCAAAAGCATCCCCCACACCCTCTTCAAGGTCATATCCACAATTGTGAATAGCTACGATATTTTTTGAAGCAAGCAAGTTAAATGCTTTTTCTAGTCTTGCAAAATTTAAATTGGAAGATTCTATTTGAGGAATATTAAATTGAGAAATGTCAAGGTCTTCCTCAATAAATTCGTCTTCCACTATTTCGAGGATTTCATCAGTGTTGAAAAAACCAGATTTAGCGAGTGTGTCAATCATCTCTTCTATCTCTTCAGCTAAATCCGGATTCATTTTATCACTATTCATCTTCTAAAAGCATTTGTATATGAGTTACATTTCCTCTTTCGGTGAACCCGACGATAATACGGCTTTCACCTATTTTAGCTACTGCAAAGTCTTCATGCGGTTTGAATCCAAATCCTTTAAGTTTGGTGTATGATTCAAAAGCAATCTTATCATGCACATTATAGTTTTTATGGAAAAGAGCAAATGTATTTCTAAATCTTTGCACTGAATTGTCCTCTTCAAGTGAATCAGGTTCAATAGCTACAAATATGTCAATGCCCTCTTCTGATACTGCATAATATGCGTCTTTATTCAAAATGGCTGTTGCAACCATTGATAAAGTATGGCAAGCATCATAACTGGCCTGAATAACTGGAGATTTGAATTCTGTAATATCAAATTCGTCTCCAAGTGCTTTGATTTGCATGGAAGCTTTGATTAAAGATTCTCCAAAGATATCCTCATTGTCCCATGCCCAGGACCATCTGTCCAAATCCTGAGAGTAGAATCCTAAAATCTGAACCGGAAACTGCAAATCTCCAAAGGTGATAATTCCCTTTTCGATGTCCAGCTCACCGATATTTTCACCGATTACATTAGAAAGATTTTCCTGCTTATCCAAACCTAAAGCACCATATTTTGATAAAATAACCTTAAATGAATCTATTTTTTCAATAGTAACTGGTTTTTCCTGTACCTTCATCAATAACACCTAAAATTCTAATTTTGAAATTCTATCCATTGCTTCTTTAGTATTTTCCAATGTATTGAAAGCTGTGAGTCTTAAATAACCTTCACCGCTTGGACCGAATCCTGAACCTGGAGTTCCGATAACATTGGCTTCATTCAATAATAGGTCAAAGAATGCCCAAGAGTCCATGTCATTTGGAGTCTTTACCCAAATATACGGAGAGCTTACACCACCATAGACCTCAAGACCTATATCAGATAAGCTTTCCCTGATGATTTTAGCATTGGCCATGTAATAATCCACCACTTCCTTAATCTGCTTTTGGCCTTCAGCGGAATAAGTAGCTTCAGCGGCCCTTTGAACAGGATATGATGCGCCATTGAATTTTGTGGTTTGTCTTCTGTTCCATAACGGATTGATTTGTACCTCTTCACCGTCTTCAGTGTATCCCACTAATTCCTTAGGAACAACTGTGTATGCGCAACGGGTTCCGGTAAATCCTGCGGTTTTTGAAAAGCTTTTGAATTCAATAGCTACTTCTTTTGCACCTTCAATCTCATAAATGGAATGAGGAACATCATCTTCACTTATGAATACTTCATAAGCTGCATCGAATAAGATGAGTGCCTTGTTTTCTTTTGCATAATCAACAAATACTTTTAATTGATCACGTGAAAGGGTGGTTCCTGTCGGGTTATTCGGATAGCATAAATAGATTATATCAACAGGTTCGGATGGGAGTTCCGGAACAAATCCGTTTTCTGCATTGCATTTGATGTAGGTTAATCCTTCATACATTCCATCATCCTGCATTTCACCGGTTCTTCCGGCCATTACATTAGTATCGACATATACTGTATATACGGGGTCGGTTACGGCAATCTTATTGTCTATTCCGAATATCTCTTGAATGTTACCTGTATCACATTTTGCTCCGTCGCTTATGAATACTTCTGAAGTATCAAGATCAATTCCATATTTGTTATAGTCGTTTTCTATAATAGCTTTTGCTAAAAATTCATAACCTTGTTCTGGACCATAGCCCATAAAAGTATCTGCATCTCCCATTTCGTCAACTGCTTTACTGAATGCTTCAACTACTGCTGGAACTAATGGTTTAGTAACATCCCCAATACCCATTTTAATAATGTCCGCATCAGGATTTTCCTTTATGAATTCTGCTTCTCTTCTTGCCACTTCAACAAAAAGATAACTGCTTTTTAATTTAAGATAATTCTCATTAATTTTAACAACCATGATTAATCCTCATAAATATTAATCTAATTTATATTTTATTTTTGGAATATATAAAATGACTGATTTGTCAAATTTAATCAAGAAAAACATTGAGAAAAATGCAATATTGTTGGATAAGATATGAAAATATTTAAATTAACTATTTAACATAAATATATAATACTATAATATATCAAAAAAATAGAAGTTGGAAATATGAATGGAACTACTTTACTAATCTGGATGAATATTTTAATAATTGCAATTATTGCAATTGTTGCTGTGAAATTGTATTATATGAGAAAAAGAGAATCAAATGGAATCGGAACAAACAGTTTTGACTTTGAATTTTTATCCAATGCTCTTGATAGCGGGAAAAATTTTATTTCAAATAATACTAGCAAAAAACAACCTAAACGTCCAGCCCAACTTAATAAAGTCAGTTCTAATAAATCTAGTAGAAAAGAAATAGATTATGATTCCATCTCTATCGAAAGACCAGTCATTTATGAAGTTGAAAATGACAACAAGGAATCTTACGGATACAAATCCCCAAATCAAGTTCTTGTTAATTATGATAATACAGTTCAAAAATTCCAAGAACCAATCAAACAAAATCAGATGGATATTATGACCAAAAATAACGACCCTAATGAAAAACACGAATTGAAAGACTTATTTACAATTGACGAACTTATTAAAGAATCAAAAAGGAAAGACAGCGAAAGAGAAAAAGAATCACAAAGCATCAAAAAGGATGACGATGATGATTTGACTGAAATCAAAGAAAGCATCAAACAAAGGAAAGAAAACAAACAGGAAGAACCGCTCATTGAAGAAATCATTCAAGAAAGCGATGATTCCAAAGAGGAAACAATCAACGACATAATTTCCGATGCTGAAGAAGGAGCTGCAGAAGCTAAAGAAGAAGTAGCTGAAGTTGAAGTCGAATCTGCAACAACCCAAAAGGATATTGAAGAAGCTATTGAAACTGCAAGTCAAGAAAGCGAAGAAGAAATAGAAAGCATTTCCGAAACTGCAGACATCACAGATGCTTTACTTGATGCTGATAAAGAGGAAGCTCAAGAAGAGGAAATTAAAGAGCCTATTCTCAAATCCCCGAAAAAAGTGGATGAAAGCAAAAAAGATTTCGGCGAAGCCGTCTTTGAAGATGAAAACGATTTGGATTACAGAAAGGATCTTGCTAAAATCACAAATACCATCAAAGGTTCAAAAATCTATCAGGACGTGAAAGAAAGATTCACAAGCCCTCAAGAACCTGAAGATGAAATCATTGAAGAAAGCTATATCAGAAATGTCAACGAGTATGAAGATGAATTTGCACCAATCATTAATGAAACCCATGCGGATTTCGAAGCAACTTATGAACAGTTCCATGATCCGTTCTATGATGAAGAGTTAAGACGCGCAAATACCCAAAGAGTGTTCAACAAAGGACAAGCAGTACAATCTGAAAGTCCTATTGGTTCCATTAAAGAAAAACCTGCAAGGGACAACATGAAAATAAAAATAGGAAACAGCGACGTTGTCCTTAAAAAAGGTGATGAAATCATATTCAACCATTTGGGTGAAACATACTCAAGTCAAGTTTATGCTATTAATGGTGATGAAATCTCCGTTAAATACCGAAGACAAAATATTACCATCAAAGCATCCGATGTAAAAAAGGTATACTAAATATCTTTTTTACTAAAACACCACAAAAAATTTAAAAAAAAAGATAGATTAATCATTCATGATTAATCCTATATTCTCCATTTTCAACTATATATTTAGGTACGCTGATTTTAAAAGAACGAATAATGTCCAAATAGAAATCATCCAATTCCCTGTCAGCATATGGATAAGTAAATTCAAAAATGTAGAGATTGTTATCTTCCACATATAAGAATTCGTTACGCCTTATTTCTTTTTCACCATCGGAAAACGATGATACTATTTTATAATAGATTGTCCCATTGATAAGGACGAAATCTGATTCTATCAAAGTGATTCTTTCATTAGTTTTCACATTCTTTTCAATGTCATCCCTTATTTCCGGAAGTCCTACCAGGGTAGGTGTTGTTGAAAACTTGATGGTCATTGGAATCTTGGTATCAACCAGATATAACTCTGTAAATTCATCCTTTGCATTGACTGCCTCAAAATCCTTAGGCATCTGAAGAGTTGAAAAACCATTTGTAAACATAGCCAAATTAATCACCTACTTATGAGCGTAATAAAAGATTAACTTATCTTCACAGATTTCATCTAAACGAGCAAATCCAACTCTTTCAAATTGGACTACATCGCCAACTTCCAAATCCTTTAAAGCGCTTTCTCCGAGACCTGCTTTACATGATGCATCATCCATGACAATTTCGACATTGACATTGTCTTCAGTTGGCACCCATTGAATGATTCTGGCCTTAACGCTTCTGGCATCTTCAAATGAAGTGGAATGGTATGTTACTTTTTCACCGTCTATTTCGACATTTACTGCATCCATCAATCTGAATATTCCATCGGCAATGTCTGATTCGGCAAGATAAGCGCTTCCATCAAATGCTAAAACCCTATTTCCTCTATCCAAATGATCTGCATGAAGCGGCCTTTCAATGTCCACTTTGCCTCCATCATAGCCATCGACTTCGATTTTTACAGGATTTTCACAGAAGAAGTATCTGTTGGCTACCGGCTCAAGGAAATTGCGGTTAAGTCCATAAATCTTTTTCCAGCTGATTGCTGAGTCAGCCATTTTAACACCTATTTCGGTAATGAGGTTATAGATGGTTCTTGGGTCTATTCCCCTTCTTGCAATGGCTCTCAAGGTACCTAATCTTGGGTCATCCCAACCGCTGTAGGTTCCGTCTTCAATTCCTGCCATTGCCTTTGAGGTACTGAGTGCAATGTCTTCCATCTTAAGTCTGCCGTAGTGTATGTATTCCGGCACGTCCCAACCCATATGATCATATAGGTATTTCTGCTTTTCTGTGTTTGCAAGATGGTCCTTTCCTCTTAAAACATGAGTTAATCCCATCAGATGGTCATCCACTGCAACGGAAAAGTTCATCATCGGATAAATCCTGTATTTAGTGCCTAAACGAGGATGCTCTTCATCGACCAATCTCATGGCAACCCAATCACGGATAGCTGGATTTTTATGGTTGATGTCTGTTTTTACCCTCAATACTGCCTCACCGGCTTCCATGGTGTCAAACTTATCCCATAACTCAAGATTTTCTTCAACGGAATTGTCTCTGCATGGACAAGCTTTGCAGTTATCCTTAAGCTCTTTGAAAGTTGCTCCATCACATGTGCACATGTAAGCTGCGCCCTTTTCGATTAATTGGCGAGCATAATCGTAATATATTTCAAATCTGTCGGACTGATATATCACTTCATCCGGATTGATTCCCAACCATTCCAAATCTTGTGGAATCATTTCATATGCCGGTTCGAATACCCTTTTTGGGTCAGTGTCCTCAATCCTTAAAATTAATTTTCCGTTATGTCTTTTTACATATTCGGCATTTGGAACTGCGGCCCTTGAATGTCCTATATGTAAAGGTCCGCTTGGATTAGGAGCAAAACGCAAAACGATGTTTTCATGGGTTCCTGGAAGTTCCTGTAAACCTACCTCTTTAGCTTTAGGTTTTTTATCTTGAACTTCAACACCGAGTTTTTCCATTTCGCTAGCTTGCTCTTCAGGACTTAATGCATTTACCTGCGCTACGATTTTTCCGGACATCGGTCCTATTTCTTTTGCCCTGCTTCTGAGTTCCGGTTCATTTGACATTATGGAACCCATAACGGCTCCGGGATTTGCACTTCCCTTATGTTTTGCCGCATTCAATAAAGCATGTTTATAAATAATCTGTTCTAAATCATTCATTCAATCATCACAATTTAATTAATTAATATCAAAATAAGCAATATTATTTATCTAATTGAAGATATATAAATATTAAGAGAGTAGTTGAAAAATTATTGGAGCTTTGATAAAACAATAGGTTGATACAAATGAGCGATGCTGTTGAAAATGCAAAAAATGCAATTGAAAATGACAATTATGAAGAAGCTCTTAAAATTGCAAGAAGAAGACATTCCAAAGACGACGTAGAATCATACATTACCATTTTAGATTTATTGATTGAAAAAGACTATTTGATAGCTCTTGAAGAAAAGGGAATGTACTACCAATATTATGATGAAAGCCATGACAATGGCGATTACGGCGAAAAATATTTTGACGAATACCTGGAAAAGCAGCCAAAATCCATTAATGCACTTTGCGACAAGGCGATGTCCAATTTCAATAAGGGAAAAATTGAGGAATCGCTTGAATATATGGAAAAGGCATACGATAATTATGATGCATATTCCGGAATTGAAAAACCACGGTTGTCTAAAAAAGAGCTTGAAATGGCCAGAATTGAACTTCTGCTTAAGGCAAAAAGATATGAAGAGTGCCTGGAAAGCATCAACAATTATGAAAACCAATATGGTGGGGACGTAAAATCCGATTTGTACAAAGGCCAGATGCTTCAAAAGACAGGGAAAAACAAAGAAGCACTGGAATATCTGGACAAATCACTTGAAAATGAAGACACCATTATTGCCTTAAACGCAAAAGGAGATGCATTATATGAACTTAAGGAATATAAAGAAGCTCTTAAAGCATATAAACAATGCATACCTTACGAAAATCAGGCCATTGACGATTTGGAACTGGTAACTAATTTTAACTATAAAGCCGCATACTGCTGTGTAAATCTTGGAGACAATCAGGAAGCCATCAAATACCTGAACAAGACAATTGACATGTTGAACGAACATGGAAGACTGCCTAAAGATATCGAAGCCATCTATCAGAAATGCTCTTTTGAAAAGGACAATCTCATGAAACATGGCGATATCGAAGATGAACGCTTCAAAAAGACCAAATTCCTATCTACAAAACATGCAGTGCTGGCTTTATCTGTCATACTTATTTTATATCTTATACTAAAAATGAACGGTTATTAAAATGAGGTTGGGAAAAACTAATTTGGAAGTAAACAAAAATGGATTCGGTGCATTGCCAATTCAAAGAAGAAATGAAGCTGATTCAATAGAAATACTTACCGCAGCATATGATGCAGGCATTGATTTCTATGATACCGCACGCTTCTACACAGACAGTGAGCAAAAGCTTGGAAAAGCATTTGAAGATGTTAGGGAAAACATCTACATTGCAAGCAAAACAGGAATGGAAACAGTTGAAGAATTCTGGAATGATTTGGAAACTTCACTTAAAGAATTGAGGACAGATTATCTTGATTTATACCAATTCCACAATATATCATTCTGCCCAAAGGCTGAAGATGATTTATACAAAGCAATGCTTGAAGCAAAAGAGCAAGGATTGATAAGGCACATCGGAATTACAACCCATAAAATCACAATAGCTAATGAAGCCCTTGATTCAGGACTTTATGAAACATTACAATATCCTTTTTCATACTTAAGCGGAGATGAAGAACTGAAACTGATTGATCGATGCAAAAATCTGGATGTAGGTTTCATTGCGATGAAAGCCATGGGCGGAGGCCTTATTAAGAACTCAAAGGCCAGTTTCGCATACATCAACCAATTTGACAATGTCCTGCCTATTTGGGGAATTCAAAAGCTTACAGAACTCAATGAATTCTTATCATATGATGAAAGTACTATTTTGGATGATGAGCTAAAATCAGCCATTGAAAATGACAAAAAGGAACTTGGAGACAACTTCTGCAGAGGATGTGGATATTGCATGCCTTGCCCTGAAGAGATAAACATCAGCTTATGTGCAAGGATGTCACTTTGGATCAGGCGTTTCCCGACAGAGCCAAATATGGATGAAAGAACCCAGGACATAATGAGAAAAACACTGGATTGTGTTGAATGCTACGAGTGCGTTGACAAGTGCCCATATGAACTGGACATCCCTAACCTTCTAAAAGAAAATTATGAAGATTATCAAAACGTATTGACCGGCAAAACAAGGGTGTAACAATGAAGCAATGCATTGAAAACCCAAATGATGTTGATTGGGAGGAATTTTGGGCTGAAAAACTATCCGGAAAAGTGAATAAGAATTGGGATGATGCTGCACCAGGTTTTTATAAAAGAACACGAAAGGACGATTACCAGATAGAATTATTCAATAAGCTTATTTTAGATGAAAATGACACAGTTCTTGATGTCGGCTGCGGAGAAGGATCAGTCACCATCCCCATTGCAAAAAAAGTGAAGAAAGTCATAGGCATTGATTCATCAGTTAAAATGCTCGAATATCTCGAAAAGAGAGCTCGCGAGAACAATATTGACAATATCAAAACCGTTCTAAAACCAATAGAAGAGATTACTTATGAAGAAATAGGGGATGTTGATGTAGTAGTGTGCTCAAGGTCCCTGAACGGAATCATTCCAATCGAGGAAGTCCTAAGGGAGCTTGATAAGATAGCAAACAAATATGTCTTCATCACCATTTTCGGACCTGAAAACAAAAAGATAGAAAAGGACTTCGACAAGGAACTTGGAATAAAAACCGAAGATTTTCCCGACTACAACTATTTCTTTAACATTCTATTCAATATGGGAATTTATGCAAACATCCAGCGCTTTGATTTAAACAATTATCGTGAATATGATAGCATTGAAGAAGCTATGGACAACGGCAAATTCCGCCTTGACCTATATAACGATGAAGAAAAGGAGCTACTGAAAGATTATCTTGAAAGAATCCTTACAAAAGATGAAAAAACAGGCAAATTATATAACGTTAAAGATAAAGCGGACTGGATAATGGTTTGGTGGAAAAAATAGAGTAGTTATTGAGGCTATAAAAAATAAAAAATAAAATGAAATTAATCAGATTTTATCATGGTTAAAATCATTTTATAAGGACTGTTTTCTGCCTGAAGTGCGTGAGGTTCATTTGCAGGCATTATTATTATTTCGCCTGCTTTTACAGTATTCTTTACGCCTGAAATTGTAATTTCAGCCTCACCGTCAATAACTTGAACCATTGCATCGAAAGGAGCTGAATGTTCTGACAATCCTTGGCCTTGATCAAAGGCAAAGAATGTTACAGTACCCAATTCCTTTTTGATAATTTCACGACTTACAACAGAATCTTTTTGGTAATCAACTAAGAATTGGATATTCAATGCTTTAGATTTGATATCCTCATCCATGATTATTCCCCCATAATTGTTTTAATATCAGCTATTGCATCGCCGGTTGTTGGGGTTAAGTTGTAGTTTCCAACTAAGACATTTAAGATGTCCTCATTGCACCATGCAGGAAGCACAGGTCCAATCCACATGTCTGTTTTTCCTAAGTACAACAATGCCCAGAGAACTGCTGCAGCTTTTTGTTCCATCCAGCTGAGCACAATAGTTAACGGCAATTCGTTTAATTCCATTCCAAATAATTCACATAATGCTACTGCAACGTCAACAGCAACAATTGTATCGTTACATTGACCTACATCGAGAAGTCTTGGAATTCCTTCAATGTCACCTAAATCAAGATCATTGAATTTGTATTTTCCGCATGCTAAAGTCAAGATAACAGTGTCTTGAGGCAAGTTTGCAACAAATTCCCTGTAGTAGTCGTTTTGTTTTGCTGCTTTGTCACATCCCCCTACAACAAAGAATCTTCTGATTTTGCCTTCTTCAACTAACTTTTTGATTGCATCAGCATGTTCCACAATAGCTCCTGCACTCCAACCGGTAGTGATTGTAGTCAATTCTTCTGCTTCTAAACCACCTAATGATTTTGCACATTCTATTACTTCTGAGAAGTCATAATCTTCAATTGTCTTTACACCTTCAAGCTTTGCTACATCCATTGTGAACATTCTTTCTTTGTATGCATCAAGTGCAGGCAATACACAGTTGCTTGTTCCAACGATAGCTGCATTGTATTTTTTGAAGATAGACCTTTGGTCATGCCATGCTCCACCTAACTGACCTGCTAGGTTTTCATACTTGTTTAATCCAGGATATCCGTGAGCAGGCAACATTTCGGAGTGAGTGTAGACCTTAATGTCTGTTCCTTCAACTTGTTTCAATAATTCTTCTAAAGCTTTCAAGTCGTGGCCAGTTACAATGATTGCGGGTCCTTCCTGTGCTCCAACTTTTACTTCAACAGGTTGTGGTTCGCCGTATGCTTCGATGTGTGCATCTTTAAGTAATCTCATTACGTCTACGCTTACTTTTCCTGCTTCCAAGGCTAGTGCCACTAAATCTTCTGCATCAAAGTTGACATTTGTCAATGTGGTGTATAGACCTTTGGTTAAAAATGCGTCGATTTCAGGATTGTATTTTCCTAAAACGTTTGCATTGTAGTTGTATGCACTTATTCCTTTCATAGTGAAGATTAAATTATCCTGTAATCTTGCTACGGTTGCATTCTTACCGCAAACCCCTTTAATAGTACAGCCAGTACCTTTAGCGGTTTGGGAACATTGATAACAAAACATATCTAAGCCATCTGCCATAATAAAAACCTCTTTTATCATTAGTTAATTATAGTTTAATTTGTAATGCTTATAAATATTTTGTCACTAAACAAGGGTTAATAGTATTAAACTTATTATACCATCAGCTTCAAAATAATAATCATGAATGAAGATATGAATGTACTCAAGGGAATCGGACTTACAATGTATGAAGCGCAGGCATATATAACTCTAACTTCACTGATTTCATCAAATGCAGCTGAAATTGCTGAAAAATCAGCCATCCCCCGAAGCAAGATATATGATGTGCTAAAGGGACTTAATGAAAAAAACTTCATTGAAATCGAAGATGGAAGACCCCACACATACAACGTCAAGTCTCCGGTTGACGTATTGAATCGTGAAAAGGAAAGGCTAAACTCTGAAATCGATGACGCAATAACAAGACTGACAAACATCTATGAAAATGGAATGAGTCAGGTCCAAGCACCGATATGGAGAATATACGGTGTTGAAAAAATCATCAACCAGGAAGTTGAAATCATAAAAAGGGCAAAGACCTCCGCCAATATGAGAATAGGATTTTTATTTGAAGGCGAAGGAGATGCATTGGTAAAGGCATTCAAAAACAGACGAAATCTCAACGTGAACATCCTGGCTTCACCAACATGCTACACAAACAATGAAGAAGTGGACATCATCACTCTATTTAAGGAAAACAATATCAATATTCACAAAGCGGACATTCCATTCGTGAAAGTGCTGATTTCAGATTCAAAAGAGATGATGCACACCTACACCAAATTTTCGCAAGATAAAAGAAATGTAATTCCTGAAACTGCCATTGGAATCTGGAACAAATACGAAGACGTTGCCAGAAACTATGATGAGAGATTCATAAATCAGCTCAACAAAATCAAAAATAAACAAAAATCAAAAAAGGATTCAAAATGAATCCTTAATAAACTTCTCATCAAAATCAATCAAAACATTAAGCAACTCATAATCCAAGCGGTGAATTGCCTTAAATGCAATTCTGTTTGGAACTTCCCAATATGCAGAAGCGATACTTCCTGCAATGGCTGCCTGAGTATCGGCATCACCACCCAAGGATACTGCATTTCTGATAGTGTCTTCAAAATCCCTCGCTTCCAAAAAGCAGATTATAGCTTCAGGAACGCTTCCAGCACATGAAACGTCAAAACTGTAAACAGACCTTATATCCTCGAGGCTACGACTCAAATCATACTCATATCTTGCTTCAATATGGCTTTTGATTTCCTCTTTTTTTGCACCGATTCTAGCAAGATATATCGCATCGGCTGTAGCCAATGCCCCCTTGATTCCTTCAGGGTGATTGTGAGTAACGGCCGCGGATTTGTATGCAAGATTTTGAACTTCTTCCAGAGTTTCACCGACCCATGCACATGGGGAGACCCTCATTGCCGAACCGTTAGCCCAGCTGCCGTAAGGCTTCGGATTTTCCTCCTTAATCCATCTGGAAAACATTGACCCATAGCCTGCATTGGGATACATATTTCCCCAATATTGCAATTCCCTAATCAATACGTCACAAGAGTTTTTATCTTTAATCAGCCAGTTAGCGACAGCTAATGTCATTATAGTATCATCCGTGAATACAGATCGCTTCCTGAATAGCTTGAAATCCTTTGTTTTGATAGGGTTGAATTCATTTACAGAACCAACAATATCTCCGCAAATTGCACCAATAATTCCTTTCATGTTACTATATTGTGTTTAATCATTAATAAGATTAATGCAATCATACATGAAAAATCATCATCCCCGCATAAAGACTTATTTAATATAATTTAAATATAATTGAATGGTGATAAATATGAGTTGCTGGAAATATTGGCCAAAAATAGAGGAAATTGCAAAAAAATTAGAGGACTATGGTATTGATTCTTTAAATGACTTATCTTCCTTAAATGATGTTGACCTGGACGAAATAACTCTATTGCTTGATGAAATCGAAGTGATTGCACACGATGAAACAATAGATTTCGATTCAGCAAAACACATTCTGGATGATGAAAAAATGAATAATGCTCTAAAATTGATTAGAAAATTCTACTTATACATAGGTGCCAGATTAGAAACAAGCAACGCTGAAGAAATAATCAATTCAGATGACCCTCATGCTACTTTAGATACATTCCATTTTTATGAGAGATACGAAGGCTTGCTCACCAATGAATCAAAATTGGCTCATTGGCATGACGATAAAACCTTTGTTTTTGTAGGAAGTGGACCTTTGCCGCTGACATTGATACTGTTCAGGGAAAAATTCGGCTGCAAATGCATAGGCATTGAAATTCAGGAGGAAGTTGCAGAATTATCAAGAGAAGTCATAAGAAAACTGGGCCTTGATGACGGTATCGAAATATTGGTTGGGGATGAAACATTGCTTAAGGACATTGATTTTGATATTGTAATGGTAGCTGCATTTGCCGAACCTAAAGAGAGAGTGTTCGCTAACGTTTGGGAAATCGTTGATGAAAAGACTCCCGTTCTTGTTAGAACATACAGTGGTATGAGAGCCATTCTTTATGCCCCATTAACCGATACAATACTAAGAGGATTCCACAAAGAAATCATGCTGCTCCCAATAGGAAATTCCAACAACACAAGCGTATTGCTAAGAAAAGTAGTTTGAAATTGCTTTTCTTTCAATCAATTGAATCATAAATCATGAAAAAAATAGTTAAATAATTTCTAATTTTTAAAAAAAAAGTAAAAAAGTGAGAGAAATTATGCGCTTCTCTCAAGTACAAAATCTGCAATGTCAGAAAGTATCTGTTTAGATGAAGAATCAGGCAATATTTCGAGTACTTCTTTAGCTTCGTCTACAGATTCTAGTGCAAGATTGCGAGCATATTCAATAGCACCACAATTTGTTAAAATTTCAATCGCTTCATCTATCTCATCTTGAGAATTATTTTCAGCTTTTAAGATTTCGAGTAATCTGTCATCTTCAACACTTGCCAAACCTCTGATTGCAATAATGGTCATCTTACCTTTGCCTATGTCTGAACCTATAGGTTTACCTAATGTCTCTTCATCGGAGGCCAAGTCAAGGTAATCATCTTGAATTTGGAAAGCGAGTCCAATTAAACGACCATATTCATACATTGCATCAATGACATCATCTGATGCTCCACCCATGATAGCTCCTGCTTTTGTTGCAGCAGCAATCAATGCACCAGTCTTTTTGAAAATCATTTCCATATATTCATCTTCTGTAACGTCAAATCTGTCTTCAAAGCCCATGTCTGATGCTTGCCCTTCACAGATTTTTACGCATGCATCTGCAACAGTAGCTAACGCTTTGTTGTTTTGGTCAGAACTAGTTCCTTCAGTACCAATGATAATTTCAAAAGCCTTTGAGAATAATGTATCTCCAGCCAAAATAGCCACATCGTCACCCCAAACTTTATGTACAGAAGGCATTCCCCTTCTCATATCATCCTGATCCATAATATCATCATGGATAAGTGAAAAAGTGTGGATTAATTCAATAGCTGCTGCTGATTTTAAAGCGTTTTCACGATTTCCTCCAACGGCTTCAGATACAATTAATGTTAAAGCAGGCCTGAGCATTTTTCCGCCGGCTCTAGTAAGGTATACTGATGCTTCTGCAAGATTTTCTGGAGTAATAGTGGATAATTCTTCTTCGATAGTTTTTGTAATGTCAGTTGAATAACTTCCAAGTACTTCTTTTACATCACTCATTTTTATTCCCCTCTTTTAACTTTTAAAAACTTGTGCTTGAGCATTTCTTAAAATATGAATATCATAACCAATTCTATATCCTTCTTCTTCAGCCAATTCTGCATAAGCAGAAAGCATTGATAAATCTCCGTGTGCCGGAATAATATGTTGTGGTTTTAACATACGCAAGAATTCCCTGTGGTCTTCTCTTCCAGCGTGCCCGGAAACGTGAGCATTCGGATAAATTCTAGCGCCTTTAACTTTCAATCTTCTTTCCATAATGTGCCTGTTTGCAGCATTGGTTGGGTTTGGAATGATTGGTGCTGAAATGATTATATTATCTCCTTTTTTAATGTTGAACGGTGTTCTTCCATTTGCAATTCTTGGAAGTAATGCATCAGGCTCACCTTGGTGCCCTGTGGTTACAAGCAAATAATTTGCCCTATCCTCATCAGCCTTCATCAATGCTTTATTGACAGCTTTTGGAGAGCCATAAATGCTTGCGTTTTTAGGCAGATTCAAAATGCCTAACTTTTGTGCAATACCACAGAACCTTTCCATTGATCTGCCTAGGAACAATATTTCCCTGTGGCTTTTCTTGGCTATGTCTGCAATAGCTTGAACACGTTCAATATGAGATGAAAATGTGGTAACAATCATACCTGTCTTTTCTTGAAGAGGCCCTTTCATCACGTCTTCAAGAATGTTTCTTGCAATCCTTTCTGAATGTGTTTTTACTTCTGAATAATTGATAGCATTAGTTGTTTCGACAATTAAAGCAAGCACTCCTTTCTTTCCCAATTCTGTTAACCTTTTATAATCAGGTGGTGGAGACACTTTTTGATGATTGTCAAACTTGAAATCCAATGCATAAACGATGACTCCTTCCGGAGTGTGTAAAACTGGAAATACTGCTTGAGGAATACTGTGTGTTGACTGAACGAATTCCAAAGTAATGTCCTTGGAAAGTTTCATTTTGCTTCCAGGATTCAAAGGTTTGATAGGGTTGGTTACTTTGAATTTGCGTTCTCCTTTAATTTGTTTTTCAATTAATGCAGCAGTATATGGGGTTCCAATCAATGGAGCGTCATATCTGTGAGCTAATTTAGCAACAGCACCAATGTGGTCCAAGTGACCGTGAGAAAATACTATTCCTTTTACTTTACCGTCAACGTCCTTCATTAAGGTATCGTCTGGAATAACACCCCTTTCAATTAAATCTAAACTGTGCATCCTATCAATGTCGGTATCTTCGTGCATGCTGATCCTGTCAAGGTGTATTCCCATATCGAATATGATTACATCTTCGCCTATCTTGACAGCGGTCATGTTTTTACCGACCTCTTGATATCCCCCAATGGCGATAACTTCTACGCTCATGTTTTATCTCCTTGAATAATTTTTTGTGTTTATACCTCTTTCATTAAGCCACTCCCGTGTTTTTCCGCGAATAACTAATTTAGATTTTTTCAATTCCTTGATGTTTTTAGCTCCAACTAAAAACATTGCAATCCTTAAAGAATCATTGAATCTTTCAATAAATTTGTTTAACTGTTCCTGAGAAGCAGAATTCTTCAAAAACGGCAAAGCCATACCGACAGCATCAGCTCCAAGAGCAATTGCTTTAGCTGCTTCAAGGCCTGAGCGGATTCCTCCTGATGAGATGACCGGAACATCAACTGCACGTGTAACCTCTACCGTGCTGACTGCAGTTGGAATTCCCCAATCCCAAAAGAGTTCACCTAAATATCTGTCTTCGGCCCTATATGTTTCAACAGCCGCCCAACTTGTTCCACCGGCTCCTTCAATATCAATGAAATCCACACCTTCATTAACAAGAGCTTTAGCTGATTCAGCTGATATTCCACAGCCTGTTTCCTTTGCAACAATAGGAATGTCAACAGCGTCAGTAATTCTGCCGATTAAATCCAAATAGCCTCTTGCATCTAAATCTCCTTCAGGCTGAATTGATTCCTGGAGAGGATTTAGATGAATAGCTAAAATGTCCGCATCTAAAATTTCAACAGCTTTCTCAGCCAAATTAAGTTGAGGAGCACCAATATTGCCTACAAGCAAACAATTTGGAGCATTTTCGCGAACAACAGTATATGTATCTTCAAGTTCAGGATGTTCGCAGGCCGCCCTTTGAGACCCGACACCTAATGCAATGCCATTGTTTTCAGCTGCAATAGCCAATTGTTTATTAATGGATTTTGCAGCAGGATGACCTCCAGTAATAGCTGTTATAAATAAAGGAGAGTCTAATTTTTTACCGAAAACAGAAGTTGACAAATCTATTTCACTTTTGTCCACTTCCGGCAAGACATTATGAATCAATTCAATGTCTTCAAATCCAGTAGTCTTGTTTTTAAACTCAACATCATAATTTTCACAAATTAATAAATGCTCTAATTTTCTATCTGAAATCATGTGTTAATTTCCCCTTGAAATTACTGTTCCTTTTACTTTCTCATTTTCCAAAACCTTGAAAACATTGTTTTCAACTTCAGCATTTATTATTTTAGATTC
>NZ_CAMVEE010000029.1 GCF_947166415.1 uncultured Methanobrevibacter sp.
CGTCAGCTGCGGTTCTGATATCATCGGTTTTTCTGAAGTAGGTGAGCATTTCTTCGTGAGCAGCTTGTGCTTTTTCGGAAAGTTCGATAACTTTTTCGTGTTCTTCTTCAGATAATTTTTTGAGCTCTTGAGCTTCAGATTTAACGGATTCATCTTCATGAATTTCCATTAACTGTTTTCTTAAATCGTTTGCATTTTTAACAAGTTGATTTTCTTTTTTGATGTCTAAAACGCGAGTTTCAATGATTTTATCAATCTTTTTGATTTCATTTTCTATTTTGATTTTATCGCGTTTACCGGAAGACCATTCGAGATTTTTAATCTTGTTATTAGCTTCGTTACGAGCTTTTTTAGCAGCTTCAACAGCTTTGTTGATTTCATTACGCTCGTTTCTGTATTCAATAGCTTTGTTTAAGTTTTCTTTTAAAGATGCGTTCAATTCATCACGAATCTTACGTTGTTCTTTAGCTATTTTGTTGAATTCTTCCCTTTCATCAGCTACTTTAGCGATTTCAGCTTCTTTTTCATCTTTTTGTTTTCTTACACCTTCCATGGTGTCAGCTAAAACAAAGTTAGATACAGGGAGACCTTTATCTTTTTTAGATTTAGGTTTTTTCTCTTCTTTAGCTTCTTCAGCAGCCTCTTCTTCAGGAGATTCTTCTTCAACAGCATCTTCAGCTACTTCTTCTTCAGGAGATTCTTCTACAGTTTCAGTTTCAGCATCATCAGTGGTTAATTGATTAAGGATTTCATCTAAGACTTTGCATAAGTCTTTTTCTTCTACTACTACATCAGCAATTTCTTTTACGGAATCTTTTGCGTTGAAAGCAATTCCGCAACCTGCTGATTCAATCATGGAAATGTCGTTAGCGCCATCTCCAACAGCAACTACTTCATCCAAAGTAATTCCTAATTTTTCAACATGGTCGTTTAATACATCTAATTTTGTACCAGATACTAAAGGACCAGTCACTTCACCAGTTAATTTACCATCTTCGACTGAGAAACTGTTAGTGTAAACTGCGTCAACTCCGAGTTTTTCATTCACTTTATCAGCCACTACATCAAAACTACCACTAATGATAGCTACATTTACATCTTTATCTTTTAGACAATTGATGGTTTTGCAAGCTCCAGGCATCAATGGAAGTTCTTCAGCAACTTTTTCGACATCTTCAATGGAAGTGCCTTCAAGAAGTTGAACTCTGTCTTTAATAGAAGTTTCAAAGTCAATTTCACCTTGCATAGCTTTTTCAGTTATTGCAGCTATGTCCTCTTCAACATTTGCTAATTTTCCTATCTCATCTATCGCTTCACCATCAATAATAACGTTATCTAAGTCAAATACTACAAGTTTAATCAATAATACCACCAATTATATTAAATCTAGCTCACTTAATCTATCGTAAGCTCTTTCGACACCGAGTTTGGCGTCGCTTTTTGTTTTTGCTCCAGTACATACAACTTTACCGGAACCGAATAATAATAAAACCACTTTAGGGTCTGATAATCTATATACTAAACCAGGGAATTGTTCTGGTTCGTATTCAGTGTCTTCAAGTTCTAAAGCCACTGCTTCTAAATTTAATGTGGATTCTAAGTTTGCAGAAGCCACGATGTTTTGAATTTTAATTTCGAATTCTTCGGGAATGTCAGTGTCGACAGTCCTCATCAAATCGACAGTCTTCTTGATTGCCAATTTGGAATCGTCTATAGATTTTGCTCCAGTACAAACAAGCTTACCAGAGCTAAAGATTAATGCTGCTGTTTTGGGATCTTTAAGTTTAAATACTAATCCCGGAAACTGTTCACGATTAAAATTAACCCCTTCTAAAGCTTGGGACACTTCAGTAAGAACTATGTCTTTACCAATGCTTGCAGAAGCAACAATGTTTTCAATTTTAATTTCAACATCGGTCAATTTAAAACCTCCAATTTATTTTTCAAAAGTAGTGAGTAAAATTTAAGAAAACAAAAAATTGAGTTAAATTTTTACTATATTAAGTATTTCATTTAAATACTATATAAAGGTATGTTTATTTAAAACATATTATGAAATTTTAAAAAAAATTAAAAATATTAAATTTTTGAAATAAGTTTTTATTTATAAAGGAATTTCGAAACACTATATAGAAACTACCCCTTTATAAAGTTTACTAATTTTTAGTATTACTTTATAAAAAACAACTAATGAAAATAATTTTTAATAAAAAAAATTTCTAAAACTTATTTAAATTGCAAAACTGCAATTGAAAGCAAGTGAAATGAACATCAATTGAACATTTGTTGATGGATTTTGAAATGTTTTTATATAAGTAAATCCTTCATGATAACAAAAAACAAGATGATGCAATAATCAATTAAAAGATATGCAAAATATTTAATTTAAATTTGAACCTATGATAATAATCAAATTGAAATTTTGACTAAATTATTAAATAATATCTGTCACCTAAAATATTAACAATGAACTGAACTTAATGATGCCTATGATAGAAGTTGAAGTGAAAGCCAAGATAGATAGCTTTGAAGAAATGGAAAAGGAACTCGAAAAAATCGGTGCTGAAAAAAGCAAAATGGAATTTCAAGAGGACATCTACTTTAACAGTCCCGTTGTGGATTTTGCACAAACCGATGAGGCCCTAAGAATCAGAACAACAAAAGAAAATGACAACACCAACATTTTCATTACATACAAAGGACCTAAAATAGATTCCAAATCAAAAACCAGAAAAGAGATTGAAATGGGAATCGATGACGGCAAAAAATGTGCAGACATATTTGAGGAGATCGGATTCAAAAAGGTCAGGGCCGTCAGAAAGAACAGACAGTACTATTCTTATGAAAATTTTGAAATATCCCTTGATGATATCGAAGGACTGGACCCCTATATGGAAATAGAAATAGTTTTGAACGACGGTGAGGACTACAATGAAGCGCAGGAAAAAATCTTTAAACTTTTCGAAAGATTGGGCATTACTGACGGCTTTGAAAGAACATCATATCTGGAGCTATTAGAAAACTTATATAAATAAAAACATTACTTATATTTATATATTAAATTAATTTTTAAGAAGTGATTATATTGCAATATTTTATAAGTCATTATAATAAAGAGTCTGAATTAACATTTCCTGATGACATTACAATTTATGACACTACTTTAAGAGATGGAGAACAAACCCCTGGCGTTTGTTTCAGTTTTGAAGAAAAATTAGAGATTGCAAGAAAACTTGATCAATTTAAGATTCACCAAATTGAAGCGGGTTTTCCGATAGTTTCTGAAAAAGAAAAAGAAAGCGTTAAGGCAATTGCCAACGAAGGGCTCGATGCCACAATTCTCGGATTGACTAGAACTAAACCGGAAGATATTGATGCGGCACTTGACTGTGACGTGGATGGGGTCATTACCTTTGTCGGAACATCCGACATCCATTTAGACCACAAGATGCACATCACCAGACAGGATGCAATAAACCTATGTGAAAGTGCAGTTGACTATGCTAAGGACCACGGCTTGTTTGTGGCGTTTTCAGCAGAAGATGCAACAAGAACAGACATCGAATTTTTAAAACGCATCTACAGCAAAGCTCAAGAGTGTGGAGCAGACAGGGTTCACATTGCAGATACTACCGGAGCAATCACTCCGCAAGGAATCAAATATCTTGTAGAAGAGCTTGTCAAGGATATCGACATAGATATTGCAGTTCATTTGCACAATGATTTCGGATTGGCTGTAATCAACTCAATTACAGGAGTATTGGCTGGTGCTAAAGCCGTTTCAACAACCGTTAACGGTATCGGTGAAAGGGCAGGTAACGCATCACTTGAAGAGCTAATCATGGCAATGAAAATATTGTACGGAAAAGATTACGGCTTTAAAACAAAATACATCAAAGAACTGTCTGATTTAGTATCAAAAGCCAGTGGACTCCCAATCCCTTACAACAAACCTATTGTCGGAAACAACGTGTTCAGACACGAATCAGGAATTCACGTTGACGCAGTTATTGAAGAGCCGTTATGCTACGAACCATACCTCCCTGAATTGGTCGGACAGAAAAGGCAGCTTGTTTTAGGTAAACATTCCGGATGCAGAGCAGTTAGAGCAAAATTAAATGAATGTGAACTTGACGTAAGCGATGAAGAGCTCATTGAAATCGTAAGACAAGTTAAAAAATCAAGGGAAGAAGGTAAATACATTAACGATCAAGTGTTCAAGGACATCGTTAAAAAAATCAGCAAAAAGGAATAGATCCAAATGAACATTACTGAAAAAATTCTTTCTAAAAAAGCGGGCCACGAAGTGACACCCGGAGAAATCATTGAAATCCCGGTTGACCTCGCAATGTCCCACGATGGAACCAGCCCGCCAGCAATCAAAACCTTTGAAAAAGTGGCTGATAAGGTTTGGGACCCTGAAAAGATAGCAATCATCTTCGATCATAACGTCCCTGCAAACACCATCGGTTCAGCCGAATTTCAAAAAGTTTGCCGAGACTTTATTAAAACCCAAAACATTACCAAAAACTTCATACATGGCGAAGGAATCTGCCACCAGGTAGTTCCTGAAATGGGACTCGTTGAACCTGGAAAGGTCATTGTTGGTGCCGATTCACACACATGCACTTATGGTGCTTTCGGAGCATTTTCAACTGGTATGGGTGCAACAGACCTCGCAATGGTCTGGGCAACCGGAAAAACATGGTTCATGGTTCCTGAAGCAATCAAAATGACCGTTGAAGGAGAATTAAATCCTTATATTGCACCTAAAGACATCATACTAAATATTATAGGCAAAATTGGAATAGCCGGCGCCACTTACAAGACCGCCGAATTCTGCGGCGAAACAATCGAAAACATGGGCGTTGAAGGAAGGGCAACCATGTGCAATATGGCTATTGAAATGGGCGCAAAGAACGGTATAATGGAACCAAATCGCGAAGTCATCGATTACATCTGCCAAAGAACCGGCAAACAGGAATCAGAATTGAATATTGTCAGGTCTGATGCGGATGCAACATATGAAAAGGAAATGCACTTCGACATAACCGAAATGGAACCTCAAATCGCTTGTCCGAATGATGTGGACAACGTTAAAAACATTTCCGAAATTGAAGGAACCTCAATTGACCAGTGCCTGATCGGCTCATGCACCAACGGAAGATTATCCGACTTGAAAGATGCCGCTGAAATTCTTGAAAACAACAAGATTCACAATGACATCAGACTCTTAATACTCCCTGCTTCAAGGGAAATCTACCAACAAGCAATCCATTTAGGATACATCGACACATTCATTGATGCCGGAGCAATCATCTGCAATCCAGGATGCGGACCATGTCTTGGAGGACATATGGGAGTATTGAGCGAAGGGGAAAGCTGCATTTCAACAACAAACAGGAACTTCAAAGGAAGAATGGGAGATCCTGCTTCTTCAGTATACTTATCAAACTCCAAAGTTGTTGCTGCCTCAGCAATTACTGGAGTTATTACAAACCCTAAAGACTTATAAGTGATTAAAATGGCACAAGACAAAAATGAAGCGAACAAACGACTTATCGAAAAAATGACTGACCTCGAAGAGGACTACGGTCAGACTTTTTCAAACACACAAAAAATCCTATTAACTACAGACGGTTCAATCACTGCAATATTAGACGTCTTGTACGGAAAAATCAGTCTGGACACATTGGACCAGCACCTTGGAATCGCCAACGCAGACCAGGCAAAACTGGTCAACGTCAATGAGGGAGATGAAATCAACTTCAGGGAAGTTTTGATGCATAAAGGTGAACAGCCTTTAATTTATGCCATCTCACATGTTCCGTTAGGCAGATGCAGCAAGGAAATCTGTTCCGATTTGCTCAGAGCGGACATTCCAATCGGAAGAATTCTAAAGAATTATCATGTCGAATCAAGAAGGGAAGTCAACAACATCTTCATCGAAAAGCCGAACGACAAATTGAAAGAGCTCTTCAACACCGATGAGGACTTCCTTGCCCGTGACTATGTAATCATCAACAACGATGAAATATTAATGTGGATTAAGGAAATGTTTCCTGTAAGCTATTTCGCAGAAATTTAAGGTGAATCAAATGGGTGTTAAACTAAAAGACATTATTGAACCAAAAGAAATTACTTTTAAAGATTTGGAAGGTAGAAGCGTATCTATTGATGCATTCAATACACTTTATCAATTTTTAGCAACAATAAGGCAAAGAGATGGAAGGCCGTTAACCGATGAAAACGGGAATGTGACTTCACACTTAAGCGGAATATTGTATAGAAACTCTTCAATGATTGAAAAGGATATCAAACCGATATATGTCTTTGACGGACAGGCACCCGAACTTAAAAGTGAAACCCAGGCAAAAAGAAGAGAAGTAAGAGAAGAGGCTGAAAAAATCTATAAGGACGCTTTGGCCAAGGGAGATACTGAAAAGGCACGCAAATTTGCAACGAGGTCTTCAAAGCTATCCCCCGAAATAATCGAATCTTCCAAAAAACTATTGACATTGATGGGAATACCATATATCGAAGCTAAAGGCGAAGGAGAAGCTCAGGCCGCATATCTTGTTCAAAAAGGAGACGCTTATGCTGTCGCTTCACAGGATTACGATTGCCTTTTGTTTGGAGCAAAAAGGGTTGTAAGAAACCTCGCAATCAGTTCAAATCTTGGAAAGCTCGAATATTATGAGCTTGACAGGGTCTTAAGAGAACTGAAGATTACAAGAGAAGAACTGATTGATATGGGAATCCTGATTGGAACCGATTTCAGCGAAGGCCTCAAAGGAGTTGGGGCAAAAACCGCGCTAAAACTGGCCCATAAAGGTCAACTGAAAGAGAAAATAGCTGAACTTCAAAAGGAATCTCCTCATAATCTGGATGAAGTCCGCGAAATATTCTTAAACCACAATGTGAATACTGATTATAAAATCAAATGGGAAAAGCCAAAGCAGGACAAGATAGTTGAATTCCTATGCTACGAACACGGATTTTCTGAAGACCGTGTTATGAAGGCTTCCGATAAACTGAAAAATCTAAACTCATCACAAGGCAGTCTTGACGCCTGGTTTTAGATAAAAATTATTTTTAATAAGGAGGGAAATCTTTCCCAAACACTTTTTCTGCATATTTTATGGCCAAGTCAACCTGCTCCCTATAATCCTTCATCATCTCTATTTCAAAATATTGTCTTGAGGGGGATTTTAAAATTAATTTCAAAAGCTTTTCATAGGTTTCAATGGCTGACTGCTTGTCGAAATCATATTTTTCAATAGTTTCCGAATTTAATTTTTCAATGCAGGGAAACTCCAATGTTTTGCATACCGTATCGGTTGAAAAATAAGTCATCCTGATTAAAGGGGAAACAGATGAAACCAGAATATGGTCCCCTAACTTAATTAACGGAGGAATTCCTGTTTTTTTGTATCTCTCCATGGAAGTCAGCTTTTCATAATTTTTTAGATTGTAACAGTGAAGCTCCGTGTAAAAATCAGGCTCGAAATATTCTATTAAATTCAAAATCTTCTGACCTATTTCAGATTCATAATATTCCTTTTTGATTGTTGAAACATATGGTGTTTTGTCGAAGTTATAAAAATAGAACTGGCCATTAGACAAATCCTCTTCCCTGATTCTTTTAATGAATTTCAAGGAGGTCCTGCCTTCATTTCCATGAATTCCGCCAACGAATAATTTTGTTGGGCCTTCACCATTGTCAATGTATCTGAAATAAGACATAAAAAATAAGAAAAAATGAAGGAATTTATGTTCCTTCCTGCCAATTTGACATGTAAGCTTTTTGTTTGTCTGTTAATGAGTCGATTTCAATGCCCATAGCATCCAATTTCATGGAAGCCACATTGTAATCGATTTCATCAGGCGCTTTTGTCACGCCAACAGGCAAATCGTTTTCAAGGATGTGTTTTGCAGATAATGCCTGAACGGCAAAACTCATGTCCATGATTTCAGCAGGGTGGCCTTGTCCACGTGCTGCTGATAAGTTCACTAAACGGCCGTCAGCTAAAAGGTAAAGTTTGCGTCCGTCTTTGGTTGTGAACTCTTCAATACTTTCACGAACTTCTTTTACTTCAGTGGAAATGGCTTCCAAATCAGGACGGTTGATTTCCACATTGAAGTGACCTGAGTTTGCAAGCATACATCCGTCTTTCATGTATTTGAAGTCATCACCGGAGATGATATCTGCATTACCTGTTACGGTAATAATCAAATCTGATTGTTTTACAGCTTCACGGATGGTCATTACCCTGTATCCATCCATTCTTGCTTCAAGCGCTCTGATTGGATCGACTTCAGTTACAATAACATCCGCACCAAGACCTGCTGCCCTTAAGGCCAATCCACGACCGCACCATCCGTATCCGCATACGGTTACGGTTTTTCCTGCGATTACCATGTTGGTGGTTCCCATGATTGCATCAAAACTTGACTGTCCGGTACCATATCTGTTGTCGAACAAGTATTTTGTGTATGCATCGTTTACTGCAATTACCGGGAATTTCAATGCTCCGTCTGCGTGCATTGCCTGCAGTCTGTGCACACCTGTTGTGGTTTCTTCACAAGCCCCCTTGATGTGGCTTAACAATTCTTTTCTTTCGTTGTGAAGCACCATAATCATGTCTGCTCCGTCATCGATGATTATGTCTGGCTTGTGGTCAAGAACCATATTGATAGTTTGGTAGTATTCCTCATCGTCCTGTTCTCTCCATCCGTAGACGTTCAATCCCAAATCAGCCGCTCCTGCAACTGCATCGTCATGAGTGGATAATGGGTTGCAGCCGGTCATTGCGACTTCCGCTCCACCAGCCATCAATGTCAAACCTAAGTTGATTGTTTTTGGTTCCAAGTGTAAACATGATCCTATTGTTATTCCTTTGAATGGTTGTGTTTCTAAGTATTCTTGCTTGATGTGTTCCAAAACAGGCATGTGTTTTTGAACCCATTCTATTTTCCTTACACCTTCCGGCGCTAAAGACATGTCTTTAACTTTACTCATAAAATAATCTCCTACTTACTGAATATTATTAATATATATCTCATGACTTTTAAAATTTTACGGGAAACTTTTTTCGACCCAAGCACTTCAATACCATTAAAAAGTGATTATATTGAAGATGAAAAAATATTATCTGATATGAAACAACCTATTGAAATGTTCAGTCTAAAAAAAATGCACTAGGCACAATAGCAAGTTATAAATAATATCATGTTTAAAAAAATAGATTAAGGGGTGAAACAATGAATAAAAAAATAATCCTTGCAATTTTAGCTGTTTTAATTGTTGCTATTGCTGCTTTTGCGATGTTTTCACAACAGGCCTCAACATTAACAACAGCATCCGACAAAATGAATACTGAATTAGACATACTAACTGACAATACACTAAGTAATGGTAATCAGATACAATTCCAACTTAAAGAAAAAAATGGAAGTGCAATAGCTGGTGAAAAAGTTAAAATCGGATTTACTAATAATAATGGTGCTCTTGAAACATTTGAAGTAGTTACTAACTCAGAGGGTAAAGGTGCACTCGTATTAGAAAATGAAGCTGTTGGAGACCATGAACTCACATTAGCTTATGACGGAAACGACAAATACAATGGATGTGCCATAAAACTAACCATAACAGTTGCTGATTCTTCAAACGATGATTCAAAAGCTATTTCTGATGACAACTCTGCAAATTCAAATGACCCTTCACAAAACCACGACCTGCCTGATAATCCGGAACACTGGAACTATGATAATGAAACCGGCCAGTATTATCTTGACGACGGTACAATCGTAGGAGACAGCCAATGGGCTGGAACTAGCATATATGAGTTAAGAAAATTATTTGAAGAAGGTAACGGCGACCCTTTCGCAAATATTTCATAAGAGGGAAATCCCTCTTTCCTTATTTTTTTACAGCTATAATCAATAGCTTAAAACATACACCATCTTGAATTTAAATTTTTAAAAAAGTACAGAAGCTCTCATAAACACCATCAAAAACAAAAACTATAAATGTAATGATTAAAATAAGTATATTTGTTAGATGCCGGGGTGGCTCAGCTGGTTAGAGCGCACGGCTCATAGGGTATTAAAGCAGTGCTCTGACTTATTCCTGGGATACCGTGAGATCGCGGGTTCGAATCCCGCCCCCGGCATCCTAAATCCCAGGAAAATCTATCTAACTACTTTTTTTAAAAATATTTACATAATGATAATTATTTTATACTTCTTTTAAACAATATACCAATTGAGGATTTGAAAATGTTATATAATGAACTTGGAAAGACTGGGCTGGAAGTTTCAAGATTAGGATTTGGAACCATGAGGCTTCCAACAATCAATTCCAATGCAGACATTGATGAAAGCGAAGCGTCTGCAATGCTTAAATACGGAATTGAAAATGGAATTAACATTATCGATACCGCTTTTCCATACCATAGCGTAGGAATCGACGGAAATGGAAACAGCGAAAGATTCGTTGGTGAATTTTTAAAGGAAAATGACTTGAGGGATGAAATCCTGCTACATACAAAATCACCGTCCTGGCTGATTGAGAAAAAAGAGGATTTCGATACCTACCTGGATTTGCAGCTTGAAAAGCTTCAAACAGATTACGTTGACATCTATTTATTGCATTCACTTACCGTGCCGGATTGGTATAAAGTAAAAGATCTGGAGGTTTTGGACTTTCTGGATGAATGCCTCAGCAGCGGCAAAGTGAAACATGTCGGTTTTTCATCACATATTGAGGTTGACTACTTGATTGAAATTCTGGACGAATATCCGAAATGGGAAGTGGTCATGACCCAGATGAACTACCTTGACGAATACTACCAATCAGGAGTCATGGGGCTCGACTACCTAAAAGAGGTCAAAGTCGGAAGCATGATTATGGAGCCTCTCAGAGGAGGCAGACTAGTTAACAATATCCCTGATGAAGTTCAAAAACTATGGGACATGGCCGAAACCAAAAGGACTCCTGTCGAATGGGCGTTACAATACCTTTGGAACAGGGATGATGTCGATTGCGTCTTCAGCGGAATGACAAGCTTGGAGCAAGTTAAACAAAACATCGAAATAGCTTCAACAATAGACAAAATCAGCCCATATGATCAGGAATTAATCAGGGAAGTTGCAAGAACATACAGGACATTTCTTGGAAACAGGTGCACAAGATGCGGCTACTGCATGCCTTGCCCTCATGGAGTGGATATTATAAACTGCCTGACCGAATACAACATCGCACACATGATGGGAGACCCTAAAGCCAGCGCAATGCAATACTTTACATTGATTGATGATGATTCAAGAGCGGACAGCTGTATTGACTGTAAGGAATGCCTTCCGTTCTGTACACAAATGATAGACATTCCAAAAGAACTTCAAAGAGTATACGAATACTTCGGCAGTGAATTTGATCATTTTTAAGTGAAAAAAATGTTGGAAAAAAACTACTGGGAAATGATGACACGTCAGCTCCCACTTGTAAGCAGAGAAGAACAGGAAAAGTTCAAAAACGCGAAAATAGCCGTCATCGGCTGCGGAGGAATTGGCGGAGAAGCCATTGAAATGCTTGCAAGAATGGGTGTTGGGGAACTTGTTCTGGTAGATGAGGATTCCTTTGATTTGACCAACCTCAACAGACAGACCCTGGCTACTTTTGACGACTTGGACATGGACAAGAGTGAAATTGCATCATCAAAGGTCAGTGCAATCAACCCTTACGTCAAAGTGACCAGCTACAGCGAACATGTGGGCCAGGACAATGTCGATAAGATTCTAGAGGGATGCAATGTCGTTGTCGATGCGCTTGACAATATTGCAACAAGAGTCATCGTGTCAAGAAAGGCCCGGGAAAATAGGATACCTTATATCCACGGTGCAATCCATGGGACTATGGGACAGGTCTGCGTATTCCTATCAAATACAAAAAGCTATGAAGAGATGTTTGGCCTTCCTTCACTTGGCAGGAAATTGACACATGAAGTCATAGAATCATTGAAAAGCGTTACTTCAGGAGTTCCACCGGCAATTGGACCTACTCCGAATTTGGTCGGTTGTCTTGAAGCCATGGAAGCCTTCAAAATCATTACAGGCATCGGCAAAGTTACCGTTGCCCCAAAAATTTTAACCTTCGATTTATTGGATTTTGCATCATTTAATATGGAAGAGATTTAAACAATGCACCAACATTTGACATGTTTTTTATTCATTTTTATACAATTGCATATTCTTTTTTAAAATCAATAGGGAAATGGCCATTAAAAAAAATAAATGTTAGCCATTCATATACTAAAAATTACATAATACATAGTATATTACAATTACAAAAGATTTATATACTATTGGGTGGAAATATATTTCCAAGGTAGGAAGATACTTTCCGACTATCTTACTTGACTCAATATTAGAATATTGGAGCTTGATTCTATGAGTGACATTAATGAAGAGAAAATGCAAAATGTAATCGAACAAATGAAAGAGGATAACATCAAATTTATCCGTCTACAGTTTGTCGATATAAATGGTACAGTAAAAAATATCGTTATTCCATTCAATGAAGAGGATATGGAAGAATTATTTAACGAAGGAATGTTGTTTGACGGATCATCAATTGCAGGATTCGTTGGAATTAATGAAAGTGACTTAGTTTTAAAACCAGATATTAACACTTATTCAAGATTATCCTGGAGACCAGAGGAATCCGCTGTATGTAGATTCATCTGTGACGTATGGACTCCTGAAAAAGAACCATTCGTTGGAGACCCAAGAAGCGTTCTTAAAAAATCCCTTGCAAAAATCGGAAAAATGGGATTACAATACAATATCGGTCCTGAACCAGAATTTTTCATTGTAGACATTGACGAAAACGGATATCCAATGCCATACGATGAAGCAGGCTACTTCGATGTAGAACCATTAGACAAAGGACCAGATTTCAGAAGAGAATTGACCTTAAACCTAGAGGAATTAGACTTTGAAGTAGAAGCTTCTCACCACGAAGTGGCTCCAGGTCAAAACGAAATCGCATTCAAATTTAAAGATGCACTTAAAACTGCAGACGCAGTAATCACATTCAAACAGGCTATCAAAGCTATCGTAGACAACATGGCTACATTCGATCAAATGGATTACAGAGTAACCTTTATGCCAAAACCATTCTTCGGCGTGAACGGAAGTGGTATGCACTGTCACCAATCCATATTCAAAGGTGACAAAAACTTGTTCTCAGATCCTGATTCAGATACAGGACTGTCCCAAGATGCCCTTTACTTTATGGGAGGATTATTGAAACATGCTCCCGCAGTAACCGCAATTACTAACCCTATTGTAAATTCATACAAACGTTTAGTGCCAGGTTATGAAGCTCCAGTATACAGAGCATACGGACTTAAGAACAGATCTGCATTAATCAGAGTTCCTGCAGCTCGTGGAAAAGCAACCCGTATCGAATACAGATCTCCAGACCCTGCATGTAACCCTTACTTAGCATTTGCAGTGATGCTGGAAGCAGGTATTGACGGTATCCAAAACAAAATCGATCCTGGTGACCCTATCGAAGAAAACATCTACACCATGACCGAAGAAGAAAGAGAAGCAAAAGGAATTAAAGTATTGCCATCAAGTTTATGGGAAGCTTACCATTCCCTTGAAGAGGATCCACTCATATTAGGAGCTTTAGGAGACCACATTTCACAGAAATTCCTGGAACTCAAATATCAAGAATGGGACGAATACCGTGTCCAAGTATTTGGATACGAACAAAGAAAATATTTAGATATCTAAATCTAAATATTATTTTTTTATTTTTTGAATGTAATGATAACTAATGATTAATTATGATTAGATTTAAGGAATAATGGGGCTTATTTATGTCTGAATCTGAATACAGAATGATTGAAATTTTAAGGATATTGAATGCTCAGGACAAGCCTACAGGTTCAAAGCTGATAGCTGATGAACTGAAAAACAAAGGGTTTAACCTGGGTGAGCGTGCCGTAAGATATCACATGCAAATCTTGGATGAAAAAGGTTACACAGAAAGAATGGGATATTCCGGAAGGCGAATTACGGAACTCGGCCGCGAAAAGCTGGAGAAAGGTTTGGTATATGATCAGGTTGATTTCATTCATTCAAAATTTGAAGAAATGATATATTTAACTGACTTCAACTATATCGAGCAAAAAGGAAATGTGGTTGTCAATACATCAACCGTTTATAATGAAGAATCAATTAATTTAATGAAAAGTGTTTTTGAAAGTGGCCTTTCTGTTAGTCCTTACGTTAATATAAATCATCTTAGAAACAATGCCGGAATTGAAGTGACAACTTTATGCGGAACAACCATTGACGGGATACTTCTCAATGAGGGAATACCATCACAACCCCAATACGGCGGCCTTCTAAAGATTGAAGATTCAGTCCCAATCAAGTTCACCGATTTGATATCATACAAGAAGACATCACTAACACCTCTCGATGCGTTTTCAACATCAGGATTGACTTCAGTGCTTGATGTTGTCGAAAGCGGAAGCGGAATAATCCCTGCAAACTTCAGGCTGATTCCTGGCATCGGCAGGGAAAAAGCCATCGAGATACTTAATAAGTTAAACAAAATAGGAATTGGCGGAGTAATCGACATATCTGAAGAAGGAAAAGACATGTTGGGCATTCCTGTCCCTGACGGAATGGTTGGAATAGCTATCGTAGGTGGAATAACACCATTCTGTGCAATCAAGGAACTGGATGAAAAGATAAACATCAAGATAGCTGAGGAAATTGAGGATTTCGAAAAATTGACTCCTATCACAACAACAATCCGCCATACATTGAAGCCGGCAATACATAATCCTCAGCCAAAAATACCGTTCCTGCTTTCAAAATCATGGAATCTGATTCAGCAGGTTAACTTTGATGTTGAAAAAAGAAAAGGAAACATCATCTCAAACGTTTCATATGTCTCCAAAGACGACTTGGACGAGTCAGTGAAAATCATGGAAGATGCATTCAACAACAATCCAAAATACATCAATCCATACTACAAGATTATTGAACACCCAACAGATGATTCAAAAGCCGGAATCTGTACAATATGCAGTCTGAGCATTGATGGAATCCTGATAAACAATGGAATAATGTGCAATCCGAAATATGGTGGCCTGCTTGAATTGACCGAACCTCCATTATTCATCGATTTGATATCCTACAACGGAACAACAATCGATCCTCACAAGGTATTCCTGTCAAAAAACATGACCTCAATAACAGGAAATGTGGGGCCTAACAAGATATTGGCCAGTGTAAAAGAAGTCCCATATATTGCGCGCGAATATGCCGTTTATTTATTGGATATCTTAAATAATATAGGATTTTCAATATATAAAATAGGAAAACCAAGGGAACTGGTCTATAACGCAAAGGCAGATAACTATAACTTCGGCGTTATCAGCGGTGGTGGACTCAATTCCATCGGCGCAATAAAAGAAAAAGGCATTGACATTGAAGTTAAAGCCATTGAAAAATTAATTCCTTTTGAAAAAATGGATAGGTTGTAACTAGGATACAGTTACATATACCTCTTCACCATTTTTTGGTTTGTGGATAAATTCTATGATGTCATCCTGCAACTCGTAAATATCTATTTCTACTGTGGAGCCCAATTGGCTTTGGTCTAGAGAAACAAGCATTTTAAATCCGGGTTCTCCGAAATATTCTGAAAAGTCCATGTTGAGGACTTCCCCTTCTGCAAAAATCCTGTTATATGAAATTTCAATATCGTCATGGATTTTGACATTTTCTTTTAAATAATTTACAGCTTCTTGTGTTGTTAACTCCAGTTCTTTCATGGTAACCAACTCCAGATTAAAATATAGTTATAGCTGCTGATATATAAATGTTTGTATATTTACGAACAAAATTATCCTTCAGTGAAAAATCCTAAATAAAAAAGACAAATATAAAAAAAGAGGGTTTAAAGAATCTCAATAATGAGCTCTTTTTCATCAGTGATATGGCGCAATTCTATTAAATCATCAGCTATCTCTTTAAAGTCAATTTCAACAGACTGATTTAAGATTTCACCATTCAATTGCAGTCCTACCCTAAGACCTTCAGCGGTTTCTTCATCTTCTTCAGTTATTCCTAAAACTTCACCCGGTGCATAAATACGGTTGTAGGAAACTTCTAAAATATCTTTAACCTTAACGTTGTTTCTGATGTATTCTATTGCATCATCACAAGTCATTTGGATTTCTTCTACCATTTTATCGCCTAGTTATCTATTAAAAAAAAAGAAAAAAGAAAGTAGGAATTATAAATTCCTATATTCTCTAATTGAAGTATATTCGTCGTCGAGTTCTCCGTATGAAGATAATTTTTCTTTGTTTGCTTCAGCACCTAAGTATAAATTACCTTTACCGTTGAGACCAATATCTCCAGTATATTTAATGTATTTACCTTTGAAAGTGGTTCCTTCAACTTCAGGATCTACGACAATACCGTCAAGAACGAATCCTTCGAGTAATCTTCCGAGGAATCCGTGGATAACAATGTTACCGTTTTTCATTTGACCGCCAGGCCAACGGTTTACGTCACCGTCAATTTCAATAAGACCTTTGGTCATGTGAATACCAGCTAAGATATCACAGTTACCTTTAACGTGAATTCTACCACCAGTTAAACATTCACCACATTGTTTTCCAGCGTTACCGCCGACAACGATTTGTCCACCGGTCATACCTCTCCATTCACCAATGTAGGAAGCACCAGTAAATTCTTTGGTGTTTCCTTCAATTTCAAGGTATCCACCAGACATTTCTCTTCCAGCGTGAGCAGCTGCATCACCTTTAACGAGAATGGATCCACCAGACATTTCAGCACCTACGTGTAAATCTACACTGCTGTTACATACGATGTTTCCACCGCTCATTTTACAACCGATGTATTTTACTCTGTTTAAATCACCGTTGAGAATCATTTCTACTTCATCAGGTCCGTTAGCTTCTCCTTCTACAGTAATGTCGAAGAAGTCAGTAATTGGGAATCTTGAGTTTCCGATAGGGACTTGATATTTTGCGAAATCAGCTTCAGTCCATGAATAAATTTCATCTGGAATTAATTCATCAAATTCTAAAGCAATTGAAGAAGTTTTTATTTGATCAAATGTTATTGTTTTCAAATTAAACACCCCTATTTACCATCAACATCTATTCTAATTGGGTTGGATACGTAGTGGTCGTGTACTGGGTAGTTTTCCCATTTGACTGAGTAGTATTGAGTGAAGAACGGCATAATGTTGTTGATAACTTTTTCTTCGTTTTTCTCCCATCCTTGTACGTTAACCCAAATGTTTTGACTTTCTTTAACTTTTACAATTTCTTTGTCCTTAATTAAGATTTGACCATCTTTAATAGTGTAATCAGCAACATTGAAACCTTTTTCGATTTCAGCGTATTGTCTGGATGGGTCAATATCATTAGGATTTATGTCGTATACTGCAATGTCTGCTCTGTAACCAGGAGTAAGTGCACCTCTGTCGGTGAATCCGTAGATTTTAGCAGGAGCAGCTCTGGAAATAGTTGCAATATCGTAGAAATCGTATTCTCTGTCGAGAGTTGCAAGGGTAGTTCTTTTTTCTGCCCATTTGTGAACTTCACCAGTTTCAATCATTTCCATTCTTCTGGTATTACTCATCAACCAGGAGATGATTCTAGGATATCTGATGAAAGGACCTGCGTTAGGGTGGTCAGTAGTTAAACATACTTTCCATGGGTCGTCAATGTGTAAGAACAATTCAAGACCGATAGCCCATTGTAAGGTACTTACTGGAGTTCTTCCGGAGTAAATACATGGGATAATACCTGCTGCAGTTTCACATTCAATGTCTTTGTTAGCCCATTTTAAACCAGATAATTTGAATAAGTCGTATTCCATAGGAGCGTCTGCAGTCATTGTGGTGGTTTCATCTAAAGTTACTTGACCTACGTCACAGGTAATGTGATCGTTTTTGTTAATGTATTTAGCAACTTCTTCAGCACCGGATGCTGCATCCTTCCAGCTGTTACCAGTGTAAGAGTGGAATTGTAAGTGACATACGTGCATTACTTGGTCTCTTATTTCAGCTGCTTTGGAACCTTTTTTAACGTCTTTAACAGCTTCCATAGTTTCAATGGTTGTTGGTACGTTACCAGGGTGTCCTAAATCGTTAGGGTGAATGTGGATAGAGTGAGGTAAGTTTAACATTTCGTTAGCTTTTGCTAAAGCAACAACAACTTCTTTTGAAGTTACGTCGAAGTATGGTGCTTTGTCGTTAACACCGTGTACGTTCATACCCCAACCCCATGCTTCACTTCCACATGGGTTTACGATTTTGATTCCGTAACCTTTGGTAATTTTTAACCATGCAGCTACAAATGCTGCGATGTCTTCAATATTATTATCTTTTGCGTATTCCATTACGAACCAGTTGTTACCGAATAACGGCATAGCTGGAATATCGATTTGTGGAATGGTTGCAATTTCTTCGTGAGTGTGTTTTGCTTCAAGAGGAGGCATAGCTGCTTCAACAACAGTACCATAACCTAATCTTGAGTATCTGTAACCAGTTGCAGGACAACTTGGAATGGAGAAACCAGATTCTGGTCTTAAAACTTTAGTTTTTTGAGTAACACCTCTTCTGGAATCTTCAGGTCTGTATAATCTTCCTACAACTAATTTTGGACCTGCAATGTGTGCGTGAGGGTCAACACCTGCTGGCATGACTATTTTATCGGTAACGTCTAAGACTGTAGCATCAGCAGATACGTTATCTACAATAATACCATCTTTAAACATAACGTCCATCTTTTCCCCGTTAACTTCATTAGCTGGGTCGTAGACAATACCATTTTTAAGAATATATTCCATTATATCACCTTTAGAGTGCATTTGGATTTGGCACATATTTTGGAAGTGCGTTTGGCTCTTCTCTGAGTTTCATTACTCTTTCTTTCAATTCACGGACAATCCATTCGTCATCACGACAAGTTTCAGGTTTGTCAATAGCTTTCTTCATGTAAATAGGAACTCCATCCATACGATAACTGGTACCGCCACATTCTACAGCAATGAATGAACCAGGCAATACTACGTCAGCGAGTTCGGTAGATGGACCCCAGTGAATATCGATTTGAATAACAGGAATGTTAGCTAAGTGTTGGTTTGCTCCGTTAGGGAAGTGAGCACCAGGGTCAGCTGCAATAACCATGAAACAATCTGGTTCTTTCCTTACTAATAAATCGATAGTGTTGGTTTCACCCATCATATATCTTGGGTAACCTCTACAGTAGTCAACACCGAAAGCAAATCCACATTCGAATGCCATGAAAATGTTGAATCCGTTTACGTTAAAGTGACCTCTCATTGGAGTAAGACCCCATTTACTGTATTTGTTTAAGTCTTGTACCATTTTAATTGCAATATCAATGTTTCTTTGTTTTGATAATGTGTGGGTTAAACCTAAACCGAAGAAGAGAACACCGAATTCTGCGTTTTTCATTTCTTCTGCTAATTCGTAAATGTCTTCTTTAGGAATTCCAGAAATTACGTCTTGGTATAATTCTTTTCCTCTGAGAACTGCTCTAATAGCGTTGTAGAAACCGTAATCTCCGTTTTGTTCAAATCCAATCCATTTGTCTGAACATTTTGCGGTATCTGAGAATTTTGGATCCATAGTAACAACGGTTCTGTCGAATCTTCCTCTTTGTCTGAAGTATCCACGACAGAATACAGCGTATCTTGCCATGTGTCTTGGGTGAGAGTTCATAGCGTTACTTCCAGAGTAAACAATCATGTCAGCTCTGTTTTGCACTTCACCTAAGGTTTGGATAGGGTAACCTGCGTTTTGTACAGCTTGTAAGGAAGGACCGTGACAGATAGTAGCTTGGTTGTCTAATACTGCACCGATGTATTCACCTAATTGTACTCCTTCTTTCATACATTCAGTAGAAGTTTCAGACCAACCGTAGAATACAGGTCTGATAGAGTTAGCAATATATTCAGCAGCTTTGTCTAAAGCGGTGTCCCAATCTACTTCTTTGAGTTCTCCGTTTTCATCCCTAATCATTGGAACAAGTAATCTTTGATCCATATCTTCCATAATTTTACTTGCACCTAATCTGCATGCGTGTCTTACAGCAACAACGTGACCGTTTTTGACTAAGTAGTCTAAGTCGTCACAGTTACAACCACAGAATGCACAGGTACAGTTTTCAACAATGTGATCATAATCAGTTACAGGTGGTTCATAAGTCATGGTCAATCAACTCCTCCCATTTACGTCCGTGATAAACAGGTAATTCACCTAAAGATTCCATGTTTTCAACAACATCGTCATCTTCTTCATCAACGTATTTTTTGTATACCCATCTCATTAAGTCAGCCATGAGTAATACTTTTCTGTCTGTTTTTTCAACAGTGCATCTAATTCCTTTGTAGGTAGGGTCAGAACAACAGTAAGTGTCGTGACTTACAATAGTGTTAGCCCATGGACCTTTACAAATGAATACGGTACCTTCGTGAGGTGCGTCTCTTGATACTGCACAGTTTACAACTACTTCACCGAAATCGGTTTTTACAAGTACAGTATCCCAGTTGTTTACACCTAATTTTGCCATATCTCTAGGATCCATGTAACAAGTACCTGAAGCGTTTTTGTACTCTTGTTTTAAGGTGGATCCTCTTTTTTTACAAGCACCTTGGTAGATGTCAGAACCGGTGTTTAACATACATTTTAAAACATCAGTTGTTCCTTCACCAGTAATTTTTACATCAGGCACTACAGGTTTTTCTAAATAAGTATTAGCATAATGCATATAATAATCCCCCTATTCTAACCATATAGCATTTACTGGGCAAAACATTTGACATGTTCCACATTTTTCACATTTTTCAGGACTGAAAAGTTTGATAAAACCGTTTTCTACCATCATAACAACTTCTTCAGTCTTAGCACCATTACCACCAGCGTTTTCTGGACTGATAGCAGCATTTACAGGACAAGCAATTACACAAATCCCGCATCCTAAACAATTATCTTGATTAACTTTAAGTTCCATCTAATCACCTAGTCTTTAATAGCGTCTAAAGCTTCATTCCAAGTAGCTGAGTTTGTAGGAGTGTGGTCAACTGCAGTTCTTTCTACAGTAATTGCACCGTTAGGACATGCTTTTGCACATGCTTTACAACGTACACAGTATTCGTCATAAGCAATAACATGTTCCATTCTGGAACCAGGGCCGGTTGATACTGGGAATGCTAAAGCATTACATTGACAGATATCTACACAAGCACCACAAGCTTGACATTTATCGTCGTCTACTACGATACTACCTTCGAATGGTTTTTTAACTTTTGCTGCATCAGTAGGACATACACCTTCACACCAGCCACAGTAGACACAAAGGTCTGGGTCAATGACTGAGTTACCGGTAACTACAGCGTTAGCAGGGTCTAAATCATATTCTCCGTAAGAACAGGATCTACATACAGCTTTGATTGCATCTTTAGGACATGCTTTTTTACATACAAGACAGTAAACACATTTATCTTTGTCGATGACAATGGATTCTTTTCCAGTTTCTTTATCAACAACGATTGCTTCTGCTGGACATAATTCTTCACATACACCACAGTAGATACATTCATCTTCTTCTACTGAGATTTCACCAGTCACTAAGTCTGCACGGTTTGGTAAAATTCTTTCAATGACAATTGCATCACGAGGACATGCAATTTCACATCTTTTACAGTAGATACATTCATCATCATCGATTTCTGAGAAAGCGTTG
>NZ_CAMVEE010000030.1 GCF_947166415.1 uncultured Methanobrevibacter sp.
TTCTGCCCATGTGCACTAGTTCTAGCCACCCCCACCGCAATCATGGCAGCCATCGGAAATCTGACAAAATACGGAATTTTAGTAAAAGATGGTGAATCTCTTGAAGAACTGGCTCATGTTAGCGAACTAGTATTCGACAAGACAGGAACACTGACAAACGGCACTCCAGAAGTAGTCAATGTCATATCAGATAACCCTAAAGAGATGATTTTTTTACTTGCATCCCTAGAGTCAAAATCAGAACACCCCGTAGCAAAAGCAATTGTAAATTATTACAACAACACTAATTTTGCTGAGGTAAATGATTTTAAAATGCATATTGGAGCAGGAGTTAGCGGAACAATCAACGGCTCAAGAATTATCGCAGGAAATAAAAAATTATTAGAATATGAAAATATACCTTTCAAAGAAGAAGAAAAACAGGAAAACTGTGAAATTCAGATATATGTGGCAAAAGATGAAAAAATCATTGGAAAAATACTGCTTGCAGACACATTGCGTAAAAAATCAAAGGAAACAATAAGAAAATTGAAAAAAATGAGAATAAAAACAACATTGCTTACAGGAGACAATGAAAAGACAGCTAACTTTATTGCAAGTCAGGTAAAAATTAGAAATGTCAAATCAAACTGTTTGCCTGAAGATAAAACAGAATATATAAAAATGGAACAAATTCTCGGCCACAAAGTCGCAATGATTGGAGATGGGATAAATGACGGACCTTCCTTAAGAAAAGCCAATGTTGGAATCGCTATGGGAAACATTGGAAGCGATGTCAGTATAGAAGTGGCAAATATTGCACTGGTAAATGACAACATCGAGGACATTCCTCATCTAATCGGAATAGCCAAAAGAACAATAAAAATAATAAGCACAGGAATTGGATTTGCATTAACATTGAATATTGTCGCGATGGCTCTAGCAATTTTGGGAATTCTAAATCCCATTGAAGGAGCATTGATTCACAATATCGGATCAGTCGCAGTGATTATTTACTCCTCAACATTGGTGAAATATAAATTTTCAAATAAGGATTATGAGAAACATGAAAAATTAGGCATGACTAAACATTTAAATAATTCCATAACATAACTATTAATATCGATAATAAGGTGAATTATTATGGCTGAAAAAGAAATCAAAGTAGTGGGCATGCACTGCCCATCATGTGTTAATGCTGTGGAATTATGCTTAAAAGACGTTGACGGAATTGAAGATGCAAAAGCAGATTTAGACTCTGGAATTACAACAATTACTATGTCCGGCGACGTAAGCGATGAAGACATCAACGAAGCTGTTGAAGAAGCTGGTTTTAAAGTAGAATAATTCTACTTACTTTCTTTTTTTATAAAATCTTTTATAATTTCCAAAATTTCCAAATTGTTTTTTCCGACCAACAGATTGTGTTTGGCATTGTCGAAAACAACTAGTTTTGAATCCTTAATTTTGCTTTGAAGTTGAATTTGTGTATCCAGTTCAAACATTCCATCATATTTTCCCGCCAAAATCAAAGTTGGAATATCAATTTCGGACAGTTTATCTTCAATGTCAAAATCCAAACAGGCGTCGACTGCCTTAATATATGCCTGCGTATTTGCAGTTTGTGAAGCAATTCCCTTTAATACCTCGAGTTCCTCATTATTTTCATTAATTACTTCTGGACATAGCACTTTCGGCAGAATCAAATCATAGAAATCTTCAAAACTACTTTCCAATGCCTCTTTTAATTGAATTAAAATTTTTTTAGAGTCTTCATTAATCTTGAAAAAGCTTGACATCAGCACAAGAGAGGATACTTTCTTCGGATATTTGACTGCAAAATCCAAAGCTACAGCACCACCTAATGAAAATCCAATCAGATTAATTTTACCCACATCCAACTTCTTTAGGAGGTTGGTTAAATCATTGACATATTGACCAATTGTTACTTCTCCATCACCCAGTTCAGATTCTCCATGACCTCTAAAATCCAATCGGATAACCTGATAATCCTCTTTCAGACTGCTTGCCAAAAATTCCCAATAAAGCAAATTATCTGAAAGCCCATGAAGAAAAACTAATGTTTCACCATTTCCTTCAACTTTATAATTCATGAATTGACTTTTATTATACATTTATAATAATATTTCCCATTATCTTTTTAAATCAAACAAATATCAAATTTTAAATAAGTTAACTAACAAACCTTAAAGTATATAATAAATCAATTATTATAAAAAAGGGATTAACATGAAAACTGTTGCTATTAATGGTTATGGAACCATCGGTAAAAGAGTGGCTGATGCAGTAGCCGCTCAAGATGACATGAAAGTGATTGGTGTAAGTAAAACTAGACCAAATTACGAAGCAAGAACTGCAGTTGAAGAAAAAGGCTATCCTTTATACATTGGCATTCCTGAAAGAGAACAGATGTTCAAAGATGCAGGAATCGAAATAGCCGGTACTGTTGAAGACATGATTCAAGAAGCTGATGTTGTTGTTGATTGTACTCCTGGAAGTATCGGACCTCAAAACCTTGAAATGTATAAAAAAGCTGGCGTTAAAGCTATTTATCAAGGTGGAGAAGACCATGATTTAACAGGTCTTTCATTTAATGCTATTTCTAATTATGATGATTCATACGGTGCAGATTACACAAGGGTAGTTTCCTGTAACACTACCGGTTTGACCCGTACATTATCTACAATTGACCCAATTGCAGACATCAAAAAGGTAAGGGCAGTAATGGTCAGAAGAGGATCAGACCCATCTGAAATCAAGAAAGGTCCAATCAATGCAATCGTACCAAACCCTCCAAAAGTACCGTCTCACCACGGTCCTGACGTACAGACCGTAATGAAAGGCATTGACGTGACAACCATGGCATTGCTTGTGCCTACCACTTTAATGCACCAGCACAACATTATGGTTGAAATCAACAATGACGTGGAAACTGAAGAGATTATTGAAGCTTTGGAAAAACGTTCCAGAGTAATTGTAGTTTCTGCTGAAGAGGGATTAGGTTCAACTGCTGAATTAATGGAATATGCCAAAGAACTTGGAAGAAACAGAAATGACTTATATGAAATTCCAGTCTGGAAAGAATCCATTAATGTTGTAGGAAATGAATTGTTCTACATGCAAGCAGTGCATCAGGAATCTGACGTAATTCCAGAAAACATTGATGCTATCCGTGCGCTTTTAGAAATGGAAAGCGACAATGAAAAATCTATTGCAAAAACTAACGAAGCTATGGGAATATTCTAAATTCCCTTTTTACTATTTTTTTAATGATTTAAATGAAACATAAAGTAATTTTTGGCCCTGCAGGAAGCCCTATAAACTATAAGGGAGCCGCTTATAAAGCTCCAAAATACATTTCTGAAGAAGGACTCAACTCCTACGAATATCAATCACCATATGGTGTGAGAATTGGAGAAAAAGCAGCGACCACACTTAAAGAAGAATCCGAAAAGCATGATATCCTGGTTTCAATGCATGCCCCATACTACATCAATTTGTGTGCCAAAGAAGAGGAAAAACTTGACAAAAGCATTGGGCATTTAATAGCTGCCGCACGTGCAGGCGAATGGATGGGAGCATACAGACTAGTATTCCACCCCGGCGCTTATCTAAACAGAAAACCTGAAAAGGCGATGGAAATATCCAAAAATACTGTCAACAGATTATTTGAAGAGCTTGAAGCGGAAGGCATCGAAGATTTTACATTTGCTCCTGAAACCACAGGCAAACGTACCCAACTTGGAAATGTGAGCGAAGTGGTTGAATTATGCGCCACATTTGATCATTTTGAGCCGACCATTGACTTTGCACATGTTCATGCAAGAGGACGAGGATTTTTAAATAAAAAAGAAGACTACAATTGCATATTTTCAACAATTGAAGACAATTTGGATATAGATATCCTACACTGCCATTACACAACAATCGAATATGGCAACGGCGGTGAAGTAAAGCATCACACACTGGATGAAAGTGATGAATATGGGCCAAATGTCAGAGATTTACTATCCAATTTGATAGACAATGGCTGGAAGGCAAATATAATATGTGAAACTCCTCAAAGAGATTTGGATTCTTTAAAAATGAAAGAAATTTATGAAGAAATGATCTAGTAATCCTTTACAGAGTTGATTAAATCATCCATTTCTTCGGATAATTTTTTTATTTCATCTTCACTTTCTTTATTGCTCAAGTGAATTATCAGCTCATCAATCAAATCATCCATTTTTTTAATGATATCCGAAAGTGTTTTAAATTTCAAATCGAGTTCATTTTTGATTTTAGAAGAGTTATTGCTGGATAACTCCAACATGCTTTTGGTAATCTCAAGCTGATGATAAAAAACATTATTGCTTTTGTTTATTGCAGAAATAAATTTATCATAACTCTTTTCATAAGGATTAAATTCTTTCTTTAACAATTCACTGGCATTATTTACTTTGGAATCATATTCCTCCTTTAAATTATTGATTTTGATTTCATAAGGCAATTTCCACTCAACATTGCCGGTTTCATCCCCAATTCTTACACCACATTTTGGACAAAAATTATCACTAGGAGTTAACTTAAAACCACAATTCATACAATAATTGAATCCCTTCATTTTTACACCAGAAACTATTTAGATTTTCTCAATTTTAAAATAACCAGTTCCGAATCTGTACCCCATCTCATAGGAGTATCCATTGAACCCACACCTGTTGTAACATGAATATATTTGCCTAATTTGTTCTTAAAAAGACCTTTATTATATTTGAACATCAAATTGGCGATACTTACAACCGGATAAAACTGCCCTCCATGAGTATGGCCGGACAATTGAATATCAAAGCCCAATGAAGAGAACTCATCCCAATAATATGGAACATGATAATTAATAATATTGACCAAATCAGGATTTATACTATTGCCCAACTCCTCCTTTGTAGGCATTTTAATTTCATCAAAACTATAGGTTAGCCCATAAATATTCAAGTTTTTAAATTCCTGATTTTCATTATCCAAAACAACTATTCCCGCATTCTTGCAGGCTTTAATTACATTTTCAATTCCAGGATAGAAATCATGATTTCCAGGAGTGAAAAATATTGGCATTTTAACATCTTTTAGCCTCATAAAATCATTTTCCTCAACGGCACAGGAGCCATCGGCCAAATCTCCAGAAATTATTGCCAAATCACACTTATCTTCCAATTCATCTAATTTATTTGCAATTTGGGCAATGATTTCCTTATGCCTTACGGAACCGAAATGCACATCAGACAAATGAACAATATCAATGTCATGAGTTAGGTTATCTAATTCCAAAATTTCTTCATTAACAACCAGTTTATGGGCTTTATGATAATTATAAACACCCAATATTGGAACTATGGCCAATAATAAATAGATAATCCCTTGAGGAATTCCAATAAATAATCCTGCTAAATAGATCACAACAATATCTATTAGAAACATCACGGATGCCCACATCCAGATTCCATCTATTGTTTCTAAAAACCGTGTGAACGCTCTTGATTTCTTCTCTTCGAACAACATTGGAACAAAGTGCAATGCTCCAATAATGACAGTTAATATGACCAGATGCCCCTCATTCAAACCACCAATCAATAAAAATAGATATTTCAGTAAAAAGAATTCGAATAACATGTAAAATGGGGTTATAAACAATACACGCCTGGTTCTGAAACTCATGATTATCTCCAAATTAAAATATATTACAACCATTATTTAAATAATATGACAAACATATTAGAGTAATGTTAAAAATGAAATTTCAGGAGGTGATTGTTTGAAAAGTGATAATAAAAAGGCAGAAATTAAAGCATCCAATCCAAAGTCTGCAAAAAAAGAAAATGAAAATAAGGAATTTGCAGAGTATGTTCTTTTAAAACCTGTTGGATATCCATTTGATTTCAATATGATGGAAAATGACTTTGAAATTAACAACAAGGAACTGTTTGAAGAGTACGCTCGTGACCAATGGTTGGGATTGGAAGTCAACGAAAAATCATATCTCTTTGATCAAAAAATCATTCCTGATTACGGTTTTGAAATAATAACTGCAAAACCGAATGGCTCAATAATTTCTGAAAAAACCAAAATCAAGCTTCTTGATGAAGAGGTCTACAAACTTAAAGATGAAATCAAAATAGATTCAAATTTGAAAATTTCAGATATAGTCGGCCAAAATAATGCTAAAAATAAGATTAAAGTCCTCATAAAATATTTAGAGGAACCTGAAAAATTCGGACCTTGGGCTCCGAAAAATATTTTGTTTTACGGCCTTCCAGGTACCGGAAAAACCATGCTTGTCAAAGCATTGGCCAACGAGCTTGAAGTTCCGCTTCATCTAATCAAAGCCACCTCATTGATTGGTGACCATGTGGGAGATGGTGCATCTAAAATCCATGAACTGTTCAAAAAGGCCAGCGAAAACGCACCTTCAATAATTTTCATTGATGAAATCGATGCAATTGCACTTCACAGATCATATCAGGCATTAAGAGGGGACGTTTCAGAAATTGTAAATTCACTTTTGACCGAAATGGATGGAATAAGTGAAAACAAATATGTGGTAACAATCGGTGCAACCAATAATCCATCTTCACTGGACTATGCTGTAAGAAGCAGATTCGAAGAAGAAATTGAATTCAGTTTGCCTAATGAAGAAGAAAGGTTAATTATTATAGAAAACAATCTGAAAACTATGCCTCTAGATTATGAATTGGACTTGAATAAAATCGTTAAGATAACAAAAGGCATGTCCGGAAGGGACATCAAAGAAAAAATATTGAAAACATCACTTCACAATGCAATAGCTAATGACTCTGATGAAATCACAATGCAAAATATTGAATATTCAATACAGGCCAGCAAAATCAAAAATATTGATATAAAAGGAATGTTTGAATAGCTATTCTGAATTGAAAATGTATTCACATGCTGCAACAATATCCTTGTTTTCTTCCTTTGCAGCAGTTTTAACTTTTTTGGAAATATCGAAAAATATCTTATTGACAATAGAATTTGTTAAATTATCAAGAATTTTTACACTACCATCTACATCAGCCAATTTAACAGATGCTTTTTGAGTTTCACGTTGCCTTATCTCTTCCATAGATGACCTTAAACTAGCAAGAGTATCTTCAACTTCCATTATTTTAAAGGATTCTTTGAGTAAAATGTACTCTTCATCGATTATGGTTTCGGCCTCACCAAATTCCTTAATTCTGAGTTGAGTATTTATATCTGCAATCTCCCTCAAATCATCTATATTGAATAATTTAACACCGATATCAGAAACATCAGTAGAGATATCACGAGGATTTGCAATATCAACAATCATCAACTCCTCATAATCCATGTCAATACCTAAAAGACGTTTTTTATCAATTATTGTATGCGGAGCGCTTGTGGCACTGATGATTAAATCTGCTTCAGCAAGGTATTTTTCCAGCTCATTGAATAATATAGCCTGACCTCCCAAATCATCGGCAAGTTCGACTGCAACATAATAAGTCCTATTTGCAACAAAAATAGCGTTTAAATCCTTTTCAGCAAGGGCTTTAGCAACCAACCTTCCCATTTTTCCGGCACCGATAACCAATACGGACTTATCATCCAGACTGCCTATGTGCTTTTCAGCCAAATCGATTGCTGCAGAACCGATTGAAACTGAACCCTTATTGATGTTGGTCTTGTTTCTTACAACCTGACCTACATGAATGGCTTTTGTAAAGACAGTATCCAAAACCTTTCCGCAATGATGGTTCTTAACGGCCGCCTTTTTGGCATCCTTTACCTGACCTAAAATCTGGTCTTCACCAACAATCATTGATTCCAATCCGGAGGTCATTCTCAACAGATGAATTACGGCGGACTGACCATATTCAATTATGATGCTTTGGTTTTCATGGGAAAGAAGATCCTCGTCTTCTTGAATATAATCGCTATGGATATAATACTCTTTCCTGTTGCAGGTAGCTATCTCAATATATTCCCCAATGGAATATTTTTCCTGTAGCTTCCAAAATATTTCATCGATGTCCTTTGAAATATTTTCCATAGACTGTACATCCGCAATTTTATGGTCAACCCTTAAATTAAGTATCATTGCAATCCCCTAATAAATCATCAATATAACTTTTAGCTTCATCAATTTGATTATTTTTAATGAATTCTTTAATTTTTTCATTTTCAAAGATATCATAAAGATATCTTTTCCTATCCTTTTGCTCATCAACATTATTCTTTAAAATTGAACGGGCATAAGATTGAAGTTCAATTTCCAAAATGTCTTCTTCAGTGATAATTGATTGAATCTTTTTTCGTAGCTGACGAGCCATCAATGGACTTTTTCCATTGGTAAAAATAGATATTTCGATTTCTCCAATATTGAAGCTTGTAGGGACAATAATATTCCCATCCCTTGGAAAATCTGCCCTATTAATCAGTTTATCATGAGCAATATCTGAAACATAATCGGACAACTCCTCATCACCGCTGGCTATTACAACCAAATCAGACCACTCGACCAGTTCATCAACATCATCAGTCGAACATAATACAGCCCCTTTATGTTCCAATTCAGAAGATAAGCTATTTCCTGCCAATCTTACATTGGCACCATGGTCCAAAAATTTATTCGCTCGCCTGGTTGCAACTTCTCCAGTGCCTAAAATAAACACGTTTAAATCAGATGTTTTAAAATAAAGAGAAGTCCAATCCATTTTAATCAGATTCTTCAAGTGATTTAGCATGCAATATTTTTACTGCAGCCCTTAAATCGTTATTGCATTCAGTCAAAACATTCATTGCTTCGAGTTTAGATATGTTGAATGTTTCAGCCAATGCTTCAGCCTTTTCATCAGGCGCAGGTTTTTCAACACCCACCAACCTTTCAGATAATTCTTTTTTTAAGTCTAAATATTCATCGTGAGACATACCCATATTCCTTAAAGTCATATCTCTTAATGGGCATGGTTTAGATGGTTTACAACACCATACAAGTGATCCAAAACAAGTTCCAGCACCTTCACCCAATCTGGTTTCCTTTCCAAATTGAAGTTTGATGTTTATGAATTCCTGAGGAGTTAAATTTACTTCCTGCAGTGCATTTAAAACAGGACATGGTTTAATTGGCGGACAGCAAAAAGCAAGCCCTCTTATGTCCCCTCCTCTGCAAATATGAGATGGTGCATCTTCCCAAGTCATGATAAACCTCCAAAATTATTTTCATTCCTCTTTTAACAATAATTTGATAAATATAATAATATAATTTATTTAAACTTTGAATATATAATCTTTTTTGTAGATATTAGAATAACTAAAATTTTTATAGAATTAAATTAAATTTTAAATTGAGAGTTTTATGGCCAGAGAAAAAATTATAATCGAAGATATTAACATTACTTTAGAAAGGAAAAACATAAAAAACATGTATCTTCGAGTTTTGCCCCCAAATGGAGAAGTAAAAGTGTCTGCACCTTTATTCGTGTCAGATAAAGACATAATTGATTTTGTTAGATTGCGTAAGGAATGGATTATGAGCAAACAGAAATTGATTTTGGAAAATAAGATTCAAAGCCCCTTGAAATATGCGGACGGCGAAAAGCACATGCTTTGGGCAAAGGAATACACTTTAAAACTGGTTTCCAAAAATGATTTGAAAGAAGCTCTGGTGGATTGGGAAAACAAGATAATTTATCTTCCAGTTCCTTCAAGAAGTAAAAGAGAGACTCGTGAAAAGCAGTTATATGAATTATATCGTAAAGAGTTGAAAAGGGCAATACCTCCCGTTTTGGAAAAATGCGTGAAAATAGTTGGACAAAGACCCTCCGAAGTGAAAGTCAGAAACATGAAAAACTGGGGAAATTGCAGACTACAGGACAGACGCGTAACACTTAATCTGAAATTGGCAAAAAAAGATCCAGAATGTCTGGAATATGTGATGATTCATGAACTTTGCCATCTGATTGAATTTAACCATGGAAAAAAATTTAAAAGATTAATGGACATATACTGTCCAAACTGGAAAGAAATAAAAAAAAGATTAAATGAATAAGAAGGCCTAATTTTCTTTAAGCATATCTTCTTTTTCATCTGGAGTTAATTGTTGAACAATTTCTTCAGGAGTTCCTATGTCTAAGAGTTTACCTCCTCTCATTAGAGCTGCCCTGTCACAAACATCTAAAACGAAGTCCATATCATGGGAAATGATAATGAATGTTTGTTCCAATTCAGCACGAGCTTTTAAGATAGAATCTGTTACAACAACACGGGTAACTGGATCCATTGTACCAGTCGGTTCATCTAAAACTATGAGATTAGGCTCTTTGATTAAAACTTGAGCAAGAGCTACCCTGTGCTTTTCTCCTACACTTAATTGATCAGGATATTTTTCAAGAATTGCGGTTGCATTGGGTTCTGTAAATCCAACAGTGGTCAAAGCATGAATAGCTTTAATTTTACCAAATTCCGCAGGCAAATTCAAACTGATAGCATCAGTTAAGTTACCTAGAATTGTTCTGTGAGGATATAAAGAATACTCTTGATGTAATAAACCAATATACGGCATGATACGGCCACGGTTAAGAGGTCCAACCTTAGTCATGTCAATCCATTCATCACCAAGTTTGATTTGTATGTTACCACCACTTGGTTCAGTTAAACCCATCAACATTCTTGTGGTTGTAGTTTTACCGGAACCACTTAATCCGACAATTCCAAAGATTTCCTCTTTATTAATAGTTAAAGTGACACCATCCACAGCTTTTACAACACCACGTTCAATAGAGTAATAATGTTTTTTGACATCTTCTAAAACTACTTCCGGTTCACCAAATTCAGGAATTTCAGGTTTTTTAGGGATAGGTACGGTTTCCATGAAGTGTTCGACAACGGTATGTGGGTCGCCTTCCTCTTTGATTTGACCATCTTCTAACCAAATTACATTATCTGCAAGTTCAGTCATTACTTCAGGCCAGTGAGAAGTAATCAACATTGTTATTCCTTCATCTTTTACTCCAAGTTTTAAAGTATTATGAAGTTTTACAGCAGTTTGTGGATCCAAAGTACCGGTAGGTTCATCAGCTAAAAAGGTCATAGGATTTTTAGCCAATTGTCTTGCAAGCACAACTCTCTGTTTTTCTCCACCACTTAAATCACGAGCAATGTGAGTAATCCTATGGTTCATTTGAACCATTTCCAATAATTCTAAAGCAGTGTATATTTTTTCTTCGTAACTTTTATCGTCACCCATTGCTCTCATAACATTCTCAATTACTGTTTCTTCATCGTATAATGCGAAGTTACGTTGTAGCATGATGGAAATTCTTCTTTTGATACTTGCAAATAATTTTCTTTCAGCATTAAAGAAGTCTACTTCTTTAGCTTCTAATGTAGATCCGCAACTACATTTTTCACCTACATGAGATGGTGAATCAACAGCCAAACAATTCGGACAAACAGCAAGATTCATAATGATATTACCTGAATCCGGTTTGTAATCTAATGTACCTCTCAGCATATTGATTAAAACAGATTTTCCACTTCCACTACGTCCCAAAATACCTAAAGTTTCTCCCTCATTAATTTTTAAATTAATGTCTTTAAGAACATCAACATCATCGAAAGTTTTTGTAATATTCTTAAGAGTTATAAAATCCATGAAATCACCTATTGAATTTATTTTTATTTTAAACTATTAATAATACTTTCTAATAACAATTGTTTTATAAATATTAAAATTGAGAGATATTAAAATTCAAATTGCCTGAAATAACTGCACGAGCTATTGAAAACCCATAAACTCCAGTGTCAATCATTTTTTTAATATTATCTTCACAATTCAATGAATTATTCCCAATAACTTTGATTTTAGTGCTTTCACATACTTTCTTTACAAGGTCATAATCCGCATCAAAAACATTTTTCTTCATAGCATCAATATGCAAATAATCTGCTCCAGCATCTTCGATTAATTTAGCAATTTCCAATGTATCGACACCATCGACATTGGCCCTGATTTTTACAGAAACCTCACAATTAACCCCATCGACAATTTCTGATATGAACTCTTTCAAATCAGGCCTCTTCAGCATGTTCTGTCCACAACCAATATCTATTATCTCCTCTTGGCGACAATGACAATTTATTTCGACAATATCCAAATCCTTAATTTTACCAACATCAATGATTGGTTGCGGAGTCGTTGCCCGTACATTTGCAGATACTTTTACATCATTATGCACTTTTTTGATTGAAGCAATTTCATTTTCTATATGGGAAAAAATTTTATCTAAAGGAAAATCAAACTCTTTTCTTCCCCTTTCAACAATTTTTCTACTTGCTTCTATTGTGGGAGCGTCCAAACTGTAACCGCCTAAAGTAGCTACATCAAAACCATATGGAATAACCTTATTCAAAAACTCTGAATCGGAAATTCCTGCCATTGGCGCAACTACTTTAATCATGATTCCACTTAATATTCTTTTTCGACTACCCAAGTCCACATTTCATTATTGTTTGCACGAATTTCCTCAAGTCCGATATCAGCCATGTATGCTGCATCTTCAGCATTTTTTCCTCTGCCTATACCTGCTTTGAGTTTAATTCCAATTTCTTCATCGATTTCAACCATAATCTCTTCAATTTCTTTTTCAGTTAAACCGTTGCATGGAGACATGAAATTATCTCCGCCGATGAAGAATAATAATGCGCCTTTTTTAATTAATTTAGTCATTAAGTAATGTTGAGCTTTATTGACCATGAAACTTGTATCAAAAGCAGACTCTATATCAGTTAAAGTTTCGGTCACACTATTAATGTCTATGTGTGCTGCCTGAACAAAGCTGTCTTCTTCACTTACTAAACTGTCAACAGCTAAAATTTCTTTTCTTTCGCTTGATTGAGCACCACCAGCTTTTTGAAGAGCAATGGTAGCTAATTTTTGAGCTTCATGAGGAGTTTCTGCAGCACCTACTCCCATACTTACAGTTATAGGATATCTATTTCTAATAGATCTTTGAATTCTTAAATGGTCCTCTTCATCTAAACCGTTTGAAATTGCAAGTAAATTGTCGAATCTAGTGAAGAAAACTAAACCTTTCTTATTACCAAAATGGTTATTCAAGTCAGCAAATAAGTTTGCTTGTAGCATTTGTAAATCGGATTCTGTACGTGGCCTTGGAGTAACAGTCCATGGTCCGTAATTGTCTATTTGTATTAATGTCATTTGTATCATTTGATAATCGCCTCTCCATATTATGGAATACTATCAATAATTGTCTGTGCTAAATTTTTCTTAGCATCAAAACTATTCATTATTGTATTTGTAATTGTTACCTTATTAATTATTTGATTTATTTCATCTTTTTTATCATCATCTTTTAAGTCAATGACAAGATTATCCAAAAAGTCCTCGTATAAAGATGCCACTCCAACAGATGAAACTTCAATACCCAATGCCTTCATGAATTTGCTCGCAGGACCTGAAACTGAATCTGAACCGATAATCGGAGATACCGCAATAACGTAAGCATTTTTTAAAGCATCTTTAACTCCATCCAATTCCAATATTGGTGAAATAGAGGTAATCGGATTTGAAGGGCCAATGATTACAGCATCGGAGTTTTCAATTGATTCAATAATTCCCTGTGAAGGTGAAACATTGGAAAATTTAATGTCTAACACTTCAGGTTGTGTCTGATGCTTAATCAAAAAATCATGGAATTCCAACTCTCCGATATCAGTGATTATCTTAATGTCGGAGTCTTCATTACTCATTGGAATTATCTTTGATGTTAATCCCATGCTTTTTGCTTGGATTTCAACGGCTTCTGTGAGAGAATATTTTTCCAACAATTGGGTTTTTTGTATTTTCAAAGCCCTGTCAATGTCACCTATCCTAAGTAATTCAGGACATCCCAATTCCTTTAATCTCTCATTTGTGACGAATGTGTCTCCTTTAACGCCATACCAAAATTCATCATTTATCATGTCCGCCATTGTGTATAAGACAGTGTCGACATCCGCTGAAACGTATACTCCGGAAAAATAGTCATTTTCTAGAGTATTTACGATAATTGTCAAATCACTCGGATCGACAATTTCCTTTAAACCTTGCAGTAATTTAGGAGTGCCAGTGCCCCCGGATAAAACAGTAATCATAATAATCACTTATTTTCTAAATACATCAAATTCCTTTGGCATAAGTACCGGTTTAATGTTAGATTCGACATTTCTTAAAATATCAAAACTGCTAAAACCACGTATGAGAACTACTGGAAGGCCTTCGTCGGCCTGACCCATTATAAGGGATGCCGCAGCAGCCAATTCATCGCATGTTGCAATTTCAGTAGTTTCCAATTCTCTGCCATATAAATCCTTTTCACCAACTCTTTTCCAAATAGGGGATATTCCAGAACATCCAATTGCTGTACCAATAGCTCCAAATCTAAATGCCCTTCCTTGAGTATCAGTAATTATTACCGCAATCTCTTCTTCGAATTCCTCTTCTAAAAATTCACGAATTTCAAAAGCGGATTTATCAGCATCAATCGGCATAGGAGTGGCTAGGCCATCACCTACATTTGATTCATCAATGCCTGCATTGGCACAAACAAAACCCTGTTTTGTTTCTGTTATGATGAAACTTGGGCCTATTTCAACAACTTCATTAGATTCATTCAAAATAGCTTGAACCAATTTAGGATCTTTATTTGCTTTTTTTGCTAAATCCATCGCATAATCGGAAGGTTCCAAATCATCAATTCTTATGAAATTGCCTTCAGACTTTGAAATCAATGTTTCAGCAATTAAAATAATATCACCATGTTTAAGTTGGCAACCTTGTTCAATGATAGCATCTTTGATAATCTGTGAAATGTCGCTTTTATCATCAACAATAGGTATATTCTCTAATCCAATTAATTCAATAGTCATAATATCATCTTAAAAAAAAGTAAAATAAAAAAAAGTTATGGGTTATAGATATCTATATCCCATTCACCATCAAAAACGGCAGCACAAGAAGTTACAGGTTTTTCATAATCTGCAAAAGTGCCTTCATCAAAAATAAACTTAGCCGCTTCAGTTGATGTTTTTGCATCAAACTCCACTGGGTCCGGTGCTTGACTGCCATATGTTGAAATGAATGCTGCTTCACCATATGGAACTGCTTCAACTAATAATTTTTTATCATTGACAATGCCTATGAAACATTCGTACTCATCTTCGTCACTGCTTGAAGAAACAGCAGCAGCGATTCTTGGAGTGTTGTAATCATCTTTTTCATAATCCATTGTAAGCAATGAATATGCAAGTGCGTCTTTCATGTTCATCCCTAAAGCTATTTTATCCGTTATTACATCTGTTTGAGAACCATTTGACACAATTGCTATACCTCTTTCAATACGAATACTATTGTAAGCAATGTAAGTATTCTTAAATATATCCTTTTCAAAACCTTCTATTGGAACAACAGCTGCACGCTTATCAAATTTAAGACATTGCCTATTAGGAAATGACCTACTTGATACACGATATGCTGCAAAAGGTTTACCATCTTTATTCATCCCAATTGATAAAATTCTTCCAGTGTACATTTTCATTCCTCGATTTTAGAGTTCTGGACGTTGAACAGCTTTATCTGGAGAAATTCCAGGAGGAGTTGTGATTGATATTTGACCAGGTTTAATCTCAATTTGACCTTCGTCAATAACTTTTGCTTGTACCCCAACAGCACTACCTGCAATTGCATCCGAGCGGTCTTGACCATTAACTATAACTTTGTGCAGATTAGCAACAGGCATTACATAATATTCCGCATCACCGGAAACATCAGTAACATTTGGCTTTCCAGATGCACTATCTGCAACGGTTGAATCATTAGTTTGAACATCAGTAGCTGAAAAGTTACTTGTGACAACTAAAAAAATCATGATTGTAAACAGAATGTCAATAAAAGGAACCAAATTGATACTTGGTTTTTGACTAAGGACCTTCTTTTTATGTTTTCTGACATCGATTGCCATATAATCACCTATTGTTTCAGTTTACTTTCAGTAATTTCAGCATTAACATTACATTTTTCCAAAATAATATTTGAGATACTTTTATCCAACATACTAGGCTTAAAAGAAACCTTGATATTTGCATAAGGATCAGAAATCAATCTTGTGTTAACAACACCTTCTGCCTCTTGAAGCGCTTCCAAAGCGCATTCGACATTTGAATCAACCCTGACCTTAACAACTGCATATCCCCAGTTTGTCATCTTTGTTGCAAGTTCAATCTTATCCATTTCAGCTTCAATCATACCTTGGATATAAGTGTGAATCGGAAGCAAGACGATAGCTACTAAAAGACCCATAATGGTTGTTGTTAATGCAACGTAGATACCTTCAGCCATAGCCGCGGAATCGGGATGAACACCTAATGATTTAAAGGTCATCCAAATACCTATAACAGTACCGATTAACCCTAAAAATGGAGCCAATTCAGTAATGGTTTTAATTGAATCCAAACCTTTAGTCATTTTAGCCATTTCCACAATGAAAATCTGTTCCATACTTTCTTCAACTTCGGTTTTGTTTTTATAACCTATTTTCAAAGTTTCAGAAATAATTCTGGAAATAGGGTTTTTAAAACCATTAAGCTGTTTTAGAGCTTCTACAGCACCACCCCTTTCCATGGAAGCGGTTACGACTCCAAAAATTTCAGTAGTATCAACCTTACTAATCTTTTTAAGATATATAATCTTTCTAATAGAAATAATGAGGCCATAAATACCTATAAAAAGAATTATATAAGTAATTATACCTCCTTGAGTAAAAATATCCATTATTCCATCAATAAATGGAGTAATATATTCGAAAATCATTTTCATCCTCTGTTTTTATAAATATTGAAAATATTTTATAAAGATAGATATATTAATACACCTACTTAAATATTATTTAAAAAAAAAGAACAATTACTTCATTTTAGAAACGGTTGCCCAAGACCTCCTAACAAAATCCGGCATTTCATCATAGGTGTAATTAGTTAAAAATTTTTTTGTTGTAGGGTCAGACGGATAACCTGAACCAATTCCACCCATTTTAATATAATCCTTATTGATTTCAGCAATTTGAGCATCCCTTTCGGCTTTAGCAATGATGGAAGCAGCACTAACTTCAATATATTTATCATCAGCCTTATGTTCCGCAATTACATTGAGTCCTGTTGATTCGCAAAGATTTCTCTGGAATCTTTCTGCTTTGACATCAACAGCATCGACAATAGCCTTTTCAGGATTTAATCTGATTATCAAATCTCTCATAGCATTTTTTTCTATGTCGTTGAGATTGATTCCATCCGCCCTCATCTGATCAATTTCAAGAGCGGATATCACCACAATTTCATAATCAAACATTTTCTTTAATTTTCTGGACAAAATAGTGCGCCTGTTTGGAGTCAATCTTTTTGAATCCTTAACTCCCATTCTTTCAAGAACTTTATCCATTTTTTCGGGAACAATAACTCCAGCAATTACCATTGGACCTAAAACAGACCCTCTGCCAGCTTCATCAATACCTAAAACATCCATAAAAATCAACAAAAAAAGTAAAAAAAAGAAGAAATAAATAGATTATATTTATTTCATAGCTCTAAGACGAACTTCAGGTTCTAATGCAAGAGGTTCTGCAGCAACAATAGCTGTACCTTTTGCTACAACAGTCATTGGATCGTCGGAAATTTCAATAGGAATGGAAATTTCATCGAAAACCCTTTCTTTTAATCCACGAAGTCTAGAACTTCCTCCAACTGCAACAGCGTTATTGTAAACGCCCATCATTAATTCAGGAGATAGTCTTTCGAGGATTATGTTTAATCCGTCAACGATTTGTTGCATATATGGTTCTACAGCATCTGCAACTAACATTGAATCAATGACAACCTTTTTAGGCCTGTTGGTTTCTAAAGATTTACCGATGACCTCAACGCTTAAGTTTTCGAGTTGTTCACTGCAATGAACCATACCTACTTCAATTTTTGCGGATTCTGCATCATGAATACCGATAGCTACATCATATTTTTCGGCAACAAGTTCCACTATCTTATTATCAATGTCATCTCCACCACATCTAACGGTTTCAATATCATTAATGCCACCAAGAGATATGATTACGATATCAGTTGAACCTGCACCAATATCTACAACCATTGTACCGTTTGGTTCTGCAATAGGTAAACCTGCACCAATAGCAGCAGCCAATCCTTCACTAATAACTAAAATATTTTGAGCACCAGCTTTTCTTCCAATTTCTTCAGCAGCATTCTTTTCTACTTCAGAAGCATCCCCTGGAATTCCAATAACGATTCTTCCAACAGTTTCACCCTCATTGATACCGATTTGCATTGCTTTAATAAGTAATGCTTGAGCTTGAACAACGTTTTCAATTACTCCTTTTTTCAATGGTCTTACTGCAAGAATATCTTCAGGAGTTCTTCCGAGCATTCTTTTAGCTTCTTCACCGACAGCTAAAACTTCAGCAGGATCATCTTTTTTGACAGCCACAACAGATGGAATTTGATATAAATCAAATTTATCCCCAGAAGGTTTTGCTATAACAGTATTTAAAGTTCCTAAGTCAATTCCTAAACTATTGCTAATAACCTTAGTATTAGTAACTTGTGGTTCTTCCTCATCGTTTCCAAAAATATTCATGATTAATCCTCCGTTACAATATCTTTAAAATCTATAACGAAAATCTTATTAGATGTAGCGATACTTTGAACCTTTCCAACAAAAGAGTCGTTTTCGACAGAAAGCAAAATTACTGATAAAACGACTTCGTTAGCATTATAAAATGGCTTCAAAGCAGATTTGATAAAGTTTGGTAGTTTTACCTCGTTATTTAAATCAATGTCAATGAAACTGGTAGTCTGAGATTCCTGCAATATAGCAATGGATATTTTGGATTTTTCAAGTTTTGATACGACATTCCTAATCACGTCATCCGGTGCTACAAACACCATCAGATTAGGTTCGTCTGCCAAAATAACACGCGGAACGCTGACAGCAGCCCCGCCACGATTATTGCATTCTCTTTTGAACTCATTGACCAAGATTGAATTTCCGTGAATCATGATAAAATCAAATTTCTTATCAAGATTCCCTTCATTTAATATAACGTGCTCGCGAAACAAGATTTTAATGCTGTGATTTGATGCAATTGCCCTATAAGCCATTTCATCGATTAGTTCAGCATTGCCTGCAAGTACACCCCAACTTTTTTCGATTTTATAATTCTCATCGGAAGTGCGCATTGCAGCTTGTCTAAGCATACGTATATTATCTTCAATCATTTGACTACTCGCATTTAATTAATCTAAATTTCAGTTACTCTAATAATCAAGCTATAAATTTAAAAATAATTTATTCAAATTATCCCAAATTACAAGATTATGCTTGCTTATTAATGTCTAACAATTAATATCTATGCAAACTATTATTATATATATTTTATCTTTACATTTAATTTAAGAAATAATTTCAATATTTTAAAAGATTTTTGAACCAATACAACAATTAAATTAAAAAATATGATTTATATTGGAATTAAATCTTTAAAGGATAATTTAATTTGATTTATTGAGAAAAAATAACACTTATTAATAATTAAAAATAAATATTAGTTATAATAATGTGGTTTGCAAGATAAAATTAATAAGAAATGAAATGAATAGTATTACTGGGGTTAAAACATGGAAATTGAAAAAACTAACATAGGACATTTTGTAGCAATATCCGATTTCATATCCTTATTGAACATGGCTTCAGGATTTTTATCAATTTTATGTTCAATCAACCATGAATTTTGGCTTGCCGCATTTTTAATGATTTTTGCAATCGTGTTTGACTCCACAGATGGTTGGGTAGCTCGAAAAACAAATAGAAATGACAAATATGGTTTTGGAAAAAACATTGATTCATTATCAGACATTGTTTCATTTGGTGTAGCGCCCGCTGTATTTATCTATACTTCCATAAACACCACATCAATCATATTACATGCAATAACTATAATAATTAGCTTATTAATTGTTTCTTGCGGAGTTTTAAGATTGACAAGATATAATGTAATAGCTGATTACGTGAATGTCGAAGGATTTATTGGACTTCCTATCCCCTGCATGTCATTCATAATAGCCACATATTATCTTACAGGATTATTTAACCCTTATTTTGCATTATTACTAAGTGCCATTATTTCCGTTTTAATGATTAGCAATGTTAAATATCCTAAATTTTCAAACATCCCAATAATTGCGATATCATGTGTTTTGATTGTACTGATGATTCTTCCAATACCAACCACCATATTCAGCATCAATATTCCTGCTGTAATTTTGCTTTTATTCTGTTTATACTACCTGTTCATAAATTTAATTAAAAACTAAGAAAGCAACACTCCTAGTTAATTAAATTAACCATCAAAATTTATTAAAAAGGAGTATTCACCATGAAACCAAGAGATCCATTATATCCTGAAGGTTTTGAAAAATCAGAAAATCTTGAAAATATTTTACCAAAACCTGCTAAAAAAGACGATGATTTGAGTTTGCTGAAGAAATTCAACCATAAATTGGGCATCTATTTAAGTCCAAACACCACGGACATCAGTGAAAACGAAAAGAAAAGAAAGATAGGCATAATAATAACAACTCTCATTTTGATAACACTGATAATCTCTTCATATTACTTTTTAGTATTTGAACCTGCACAAAAAGAATTGTCCTTTGAGAAAACAACAAAGTTAAATGAGCTTCATGAATTATATTCCGGGGCTCTTACAACATCCCCTACAGCAATG
>NZ_CAMVEE010000031.1 GCF_947166415.1 uncultured Methanobrevibacter sp.
TTTATAATAATTAGGTGCATCTACATAATCAAATAATTCATCTTGTTTAGTAGTTCCTCTTGATATACCAATAACATCATTCATATCAAATTCTTCATTATCATAACAGTCTTTAATTGCATCGGCAGTTTCATCTTTGGTATATTCATTACCTCGTTGCAATAATTTTCTTAAAAATTTCTTTAATAATTGAAACATATAATTTAATCTAGCAATTAAACTTTTATTTTCTCGTTCTAGATACTCATTATCCTTTTCTAGTTTAGTAACTTCTTTTTTAGTTTTGTTTTATTGCACCATTTGCATTGGTGATTTTTTGAAAATTTTATTTTTTGCATTTTTTTAAAAAATACAAATATTTATATACTTCCTCTTCAAATTATTATATATGGGACTAAAAAATGTATTTGTGAAAAAAATATTCGTATATAATCGATAAGTTTATATACTATTAGCCCCAATGTATAACTGCAAATGTGTATTTTTTTAAAAAATATACATAAACCTAGAAATTATATTTCTAAAAAATATCACCATTGTTCACATGTTTTAACTTTTAAGGTGGACATCAAAAAAATAGTGGAAGGATGATAATATGAACGGAAAAATCAACAATTCAAACGAAAACGTAGATGTGTGTGAAAATTTCAATGTGACCAATTCCATCAACTGGAGTGAAAAGGTCAGGGACCTTGATGAAAGCATCAGGAAGGAAATAGGCATTGAAGGGGAAAACGAAGCCAAGCATATTCTGATTAAAGTTCAGACCAATTCCGCCGAATGCATCGAACCTGCTTTTATTGTAAAAGAGGACGATACATTCTTGGATTTGTTTGTCTTGTCCCCTCAAGGAACAGGAATCACTTCAACTGCCGTTTTGAAATCCAACATTCAGAGTGTTGGGGTGATTGGAGGCATTTCTGCCGAGAAGGTGGAGGCCAAGGATGTTCCGGAACCTGCCGAATTGTTGGATGATGTTGGGGGTTTATACCAATAAGCCTTTAATCTTTTGAGAGAACATGAAACGGAAACACTCAAAAAAACGAAGGCACAAAAACAATGATTATTACAATAGGGAGTTACTATTAAACAAAAAGATTAAGGAGTTTCAGAATAAATATTATGAGCTTTCTAATCCTCCGCTGCCCTCTGAGTACCGTGAAATGGATCAGCTTAGACACCACATTAAGTATCTGCTCAGATGTCAGGAATACCAGGTATGGCAAAAGTCATACAACCGCAAACATGCTTATTTCAGCCAGCTATCCCTATTCAAATCAATGTATATGTTGTGGAAAAGGTTAACCTTCTTCGTATACATAGAAGAATATCATAACGTACCGCACCACATAGCACTGTGGGCCAAAACAATCGGTGCAAACATGGTTCCGAACGGGGTGTTTGGAACCTAAAATTTTATATTTTAAAATTAAATATATTAACTGAGGCTTAAAATATGATGGAAGTAAAACTCAAGGACATTGCTGAGGTTATTTCAGGATTGTCCTATAGACGTTATATCGATGAGGATGCCCCATCCTATGATGTCATAGTTCAGAGGTCTATTAAAGATGGAAAATTATCTGATTTTGAAAAAGTAAGGCTTAGAACACCAAAACCACAATATTTCACAAAGCCTGGTGACATATTGATGAAAATGCCTTATCCATATGATGTCGTATGTGTAAACCAGGAAAATTTGGTCATAAGCGATAGGATCGCTATCATAAGGACCACTCATCCATATATGCATCCAAAGTTCATTGCGCATCTGCTCACTAATGTTCATGTAAAAAAACAGTTGTATGAGCTTGGCAGTACTGAAAAGATTCCACATACCTCATTATCAGAAATCAAAGAGTTGAAACTCAAGATTCCTCCTGCAGAAACTCAAGTGGAGTATGTCCATCTTCTGGATAAAATCGATGAAAAAATCATTGAAGACCAAAGGGTTGTCGATTATGACAGGAGATTAAAGGAAGGAATTTTGAATAAGCTTTGGGATGGTGATTACTGATGAACAGGAGACCCAAATCCTACAACAGAAACATCGTAAACGGCATGATTAGAAGCAGTCGCCGTAACAAATCCTCAGTTAATCTCTCTTATTTTGTATTGTATGCTTTTTTATACAAATATCTTTCAGACAATCTTAAGTATTACTTGTCAAGGCTTATTGACGGAACTATAGGAGATATCAAACGTTGTTATGCTGATTTTGATGAAAAACAATCTATGCGAGAGAATGCATTAAATGATTTGGGTTATTTCATTGAAAATTTTGATGCATTTCTTGACCAGCTTGTCGGCGAGAGGTATGTTGATGAGTTTTTCATTGGGGACTTTTTAAACACACTCAAAGAAAATATTGTGTTCAGCAAAGGCAATCCCGCTTCCGAATATTTTGACACAATCATAGATGCTGTCGACAACAGTTCCAAATTTTATATGATGGATTATGATAATGATTTGAACGTGATGCTTATCGATTATATTTATTCCATTTCAAAATTGGACCTCATTGAAGACGATTTTACATTTCAGCAATCATATAATCAAATTGCCTTTTCAAGGATAGTTAAAATATTGCCTACACCGGAGTATATCTCCCATATCTTAACCAAAATAGTTTCATCACAAAAAGAGGATATCTTCAATGTCTATGATCCATTTTTAAGGGATGCTTCCACATTGCTTAATCTTTCCAAGGAAGTTCATGTTCCAAACATTTATGGTAAAGAGGGAAACAGAGTATATTACATTTACGGTTTAATTCGAGCGTTTATTGAAGGGTTTGATTTTAGAAACATATTCTTCTATAACCAGAATGCAATCGAATCCACAACAATTGAAGACATGTCTTTTGATGCCATAGTATCAAAGATTCCCAATAGGTTTAGGGACGTTTCCATATCCACCCTTAAAAGCCAAAACCTTGAAATTCCAAAAAACGTCAAGAACAATAATTTCAGGGATAAGCTATTTTCCAATTTGGATTTAAATCAGCTGAAAGATGATGATGAAATCATTGAGGCATTAAATGTCATTGAAGAAAAAATGGCCAAAATCGAAAAAAGAAATGAATTCCAATTCTACGGAGAATACGAGTCATTGCTTGAAAGCGATTACCTGTTCATTATCAATATGATAAATTCTCTTAGGGACAATGGAATAATGGCAATTTCAGTTTCACAAAATTTCCTGTTTAAGAAATCCCTTACGACCTTGAGAAAATTCCTGACTTATGAGAACAATTATATTGATGCAATAATCTCCCTTCCGGAAGAGCTTTCAAGGTCCATCAGGCCTGAAGTAATCATAGTATTCAGGAAGGACAAGAACACTGACAATATTGTTTTCATTGATCTGTCTAAAGATTATGGAACTGCAATTTCCAAAAATATGCTTCCAGGGGTCGTTAGGCGTAATTTAATTTTAGACAATGATACAATAAACAGAATATTAGATGTTTATTCCAATAGGAAAACAAGGGATAAGTTTTCTGAAGTAGTCGATTTAAGAGAATTGGAGAAAAACGAGTTCAATTTGACTGTTTCAAGGTATGTTGATACCTATGAGGGGGAATATGTCAGACTTGAAGATTTGATTGATGAAAAGAAAGAGATTACAGAAAATATCTCCCGGTTAACTAAAGAAATCGATGAAATGATGAACCGGTTAAATATCAAGTTTTAGTTTTAAAAATAAGAAAATTTTAGTAGATAATTATAATCTACTAACTTTAATTAATGATTCCACAGGCACTTCTTCAATTTCTGAAAGTCCTGCTTTGTCAATTAATACAGTAACGCAGGTAGGTTCTCCACCTAAGTCTCTTACTGTATGGATTACTTCTTTTACAGTTTTTCCGCTGGTTATTACATCATCAACAATGATGACTTTTTTGCCTTCAACGGATCCGAAGTTAGTACTTATTGTACCTTCATCATCGCTATCATTGTCCTTTCTATGCTTGTTTGGGTGGAAAATAGCAAGAGATGTAACTACTCCGCTCATGTCTTCAATGAAATCGGCCATTACGGTTGCAAAAGGAACTCCACTTACAGCAATACCGCAAACAACATCTGCTTCGCCATGAGTCAAAGCCATATCACTTAATGCACCTGAAACATAGCTTAAACGGGTGGAATTTCCACCGATGCTGTTCCAGTTAATAGCAAAATCAACAGGCGCTTCAGTTTTCTCTTCAGCTTTTTGCAATGTCAACCATCTTGCGGTGTCCATACTTACGTTAAGTTCATCTGCGATTTCACCAGTGGTAAAACCATGTTGCCTGAGTTCTTGAGCTTTTTGAATTAATCTTTCTTTCACTTATACCACCTATTCAAGTTCATCAAAACTAATTGGTTTATGTTCTTTAGAGGATTTGTTAGCTGCAATAACCATTTTAAGAGCTTTAAGCCCATCTTCACCAGTAATTTCTGGTTCTTTATCTTTTACGACAGCATTTAAAAATGATTTTAATTCACATTTGAGAGGTTCTTCATGTTTAATTTGGATATCCTGAGCAAATTTACCATATACTTCAATGCTTTGCTGGATGTAATCGACAGAGATAATTCCTGCAGTTCCTGTAAGTTCCAGCTCTCTCCTTTTGTATGGAGTCAACCAGTTCACTTCGATAATTCCTGTGGACTCGTTGTCGAAACTTACCATTATTTCTGCATGGTCTTCAAATTCGCTGTCATCAAAACTGCTGTTCATTGTACCGTAAACTTGAGTAATTTCTTCTTCGAATAAGTAATTCATAATGTCCAAATCATGAATCGCCAAGTCGATTGAAACACCAACGTCTTTTATCCTTGGTGGAAGAGGTCCCACTCTTTTTGCAAAAGCGGATACGATATCACCGATAACTCCATCATCAATAAGTTCTTTAGCTTTTTGAACTGCTGGGTTGAATCTTTCGACGTGTCCTGTTGAAAGAATTACGCCTGCTTCTTTAGCTGCTTGAATCATTTCTTCAGCTTCTTTTAATGTGAATGCAATTGGCTTTTCAACAAGAACGTGTTTTTTGTTTTTGATTGCTTCCATTACAACAGCATGATGGAATGTTGTTGGCACACAAACACTTACGACTTCAATTTCTGGATTTTTAAGTAGGTCATTATAGTCTGTATAACCTTCAGCACCATATTTCTTTTCAATTTTTTTAAGCGCTCTTTCACTAACGTCAGAAACGGCAATTAAATTCGCTTCTTCCATTTTATGGTATACACGAACATGGTTTTCACCCATTGCCCCTACTCCGATTACTCCTACGTTTACAGTTTTCATTAAATTCCTCCGTTTAAACATAATCCTCGAAAATTTTTCCAATCTGTCCGCCTAGTTTAACAGCATCCTTTATGGAACCCTTTTCGCTTTGCTCTTTAAGGATTTCTCCTTCTTTAGTTAATAATATTGAATAAATATTAAATTCCTTACCTTTCATACGAGCTATTGATCCAATAGGCCATTGGCAACCAACACCAAGCTCTTCAAGCACTTTCTTTTCTGCAAGGACTTCCTGCATTGAAACATAATCATTCAATTTGGAGATTTGCTTTTTCACATCAGAGTCTTTTCTAGTAATTATCGCCAAGGCGCCCTGACCTGCAGGGGGAGTAATATAATCGAGCGGAAATACTGCTTTAATGTATTTTGTCAGATTCAATCTTTTAAGTCCCGCTTCAGCCATTAATGTGGCATCAAGGTCGGTTTCAAACACCTTATTGATTCTAGTTTCAATATTTCCTCTGATGGGTTTAAGTTCAAATTCCTTTTCGTAATGATTGCAAAAGGCTTCTCTTCTAAGACTGCTGGTTCCAAGTTTTGATCCGGGTCCTAATTCGTCCCAGCTCTTTTCAGAAATTAATACTTCATGTGGAGATTCACGTTTTGGAACTGCTACAATTTCCAAATCTTCATCCAATTCGGTAGGCAAATCTTTAAAACTGTGGACAGTAAAATCAACTTCCTCCTCAAGCAATGCAATATCTAATTCCTTGGTGAAAAGACCTTTTGAATCCATATTGTACAGCTGTGAGCTAGTAATTTTATCGCCTTTAGTTTTAATAATTTCAACATCAATCGCTTCTTTAGTTATTTTTGATAAATCGGCACATACTTGTTTTGTTTGTGCTAAAGCCAATTGACTGCCTCTAGTTCCTACAATCATTTAGTATCTCCATATTTAAAATTACAAATAATATAAATTTTAACTTATAATTATTTTTTACATTGTTAATTTCTATAGTTAATAATAATTAAATGTTTCAATTTTTCTTAAAAATAGTTGAAAATTTATCGTTGTGACAGGTTACTGTAATTGGACCTGTAAATGAAAAGAAGGTTCCTGTTATTTTTCACGGCCAACTTGTAACAGTCACCATAATCCTTAATGTATTCAGGTTTTTTGGTCATTTTTTCAAGGATTCCCAAACCCACATCTCCGGTCAGCATTATATCCCTGTCGATAGTTTCAAGGTACTCGCTCACCTTATCTTCATCAATCTCCTCGCAGGTTATTCCGTAATCTCCTCCGATAGCTATGTAATATTCATCCAGGTCACGGATCATATTGACGGATTCCTTTATGGCTTGGGTATTGATTCCAGGATTAATCTCTTCGATTATTGTGCTGTTTTCGATAACCCTCTTATTGGTTCTTCCTGGAATTCCTTTATAGTTTCTGATTCCTTTTACAATTTTTTCATCAGGAATTTCCAGTGAAATGCAGGTTAGAACAACACCCAGCACATTCAATACGTGGTGGCGTCCCGGAGCAAATGCCTTAACGGAAATCTTGCCATCAGTTACCTTGCCGTTAACTGTTTTCACGTTGCAGTATTCCATGTTAATTGTGGTTTCATCCAATGTATAGTCCGCGCTTTCCAAATGCAGATTGGCTGCTTTATCTTCTATTGAGAATGTGTTTACCTTCTCATGCTTTATGTCAGAGTAATATTCATCAAAGCTTTCCTTATGGCAAACTACAGTATCGCATTTGAAAATCTGTGATTTTGCCCCTGCGGCATCAAGACGGTTTTTAGCAATCGGATAATTTTCTGCAATGTTTGTCAGAAGTCCAACATCACCAATGCCGCACGCACCAAGGGAACTTTCAAAAATGGCTGATTTATATTTTCTCAGGTTTTCGCTTTCCATTTGTCCGTCAGCGATTTTGCATATCGGATTGGCTATTTTATAGGCAAGGTCAATTGTTTCCTTGATGTTTGCAGGAGTGATTGAGATGTCCCTTTTAAGAATTATTTTCCTTCCGTCCTCATAGAGTAGGGCTCCTAAACTGGATAGAATCAGCGGATTTTCATCAATCAGGATTTCCTTCAGCATGAACGCGGAACTGGTTTTGCCTTTAACACCGGTAATCTCTATTTTTGGGATGTCACTTCCCCAATCATGCAGAATTTCGCCGATGGCCTCATGGTGGGTGATGAATTTATAGTTTAAATCTGGATTGTATTGTCTGATTTCCTCATTTGCCAACGGCAGGTGTATTGGGGATATTACGGTTATGTCCCTCCTTAGATTTTCCAGGTCCTTCAGCTCAATGACATCAACGCCGTAAACGTCAAGCATTTGGCTGTCAAGGGGCTTAAGAGTTTTGTATATGTCAAAAGCATGGACAACTTTTCCCTTTTTAGCCAGACTGATGGCTATCTTTACGCCACCATGAGTCAAGTCAATAACCAGATAATGCATTTTAGCACCAATTATTCTTTTGAACTCCACCTTCACTCAGCTTGTCCTTAACTTTCTTGTAGAAGTATTTTGTGGAAGTTCTAATGAAGTAAACGTCCTTTTCAGACTTTTTGAATTTGATTTCCTCTTCGTATTCAGCTTCATCATTAATCTGCCCGTCCATTACAAATACTGCACTTTTACCTTTCTTAAGCAATTTCACAGCTATTTCACTATTGTCTGAAACGATAAACGGCCTTGCACCTAATTTATAAGGGCAAATTGGAATGATTATGAACCCTCCAACCTTAGGGTCGACGATAGGTCCTCCGGCAGACATTGCATAAGCTGTTGAACCGCTTGGTGTTGAGACAATAATCCCATCGGCTCTCACTTCTTCGATTATTTCTCCATCCACCTTGATTTGGAAATGGAGCATTTTTGCCGGTTTGTTTGTCATGATTACAACTTCATTCATTGCTGAGTAGTGGTGATTTTCGTGGGACACTACAAGCTTTGTTCTTTTTTCCTTGTAGTAATTTCCTTTTAAAACGTCATTCAATGCATCAAATGTGTCTTCCACCTCAATGTCTGTTAAAAATCCAACAGTTCCCATGTTGATTCCAAGAAGAGGGGTTTCAGGTTTCATTTTGGATTGCGCTCTAAGAAGAGTGCCGTCCCCTCCGAGAACCACTATCATGTCGCAGTTAAAATCATAGATTCCTTTGGAAAGCTGCCTGAAATCGATATTGAAGTTTATGTCATCAAACAATTCGGCAGTATTCGGATAATCTTTTTTGGTCTTTTCCAATATTTTGTCCAGTTTTGGATTTTTTTTCATATCCTGAAGTTTTTTGGCAAGTCTCTTCTCGACTACCACTTCACGGCCGTTTGTGAGAAGATAATCGATGATTTTTGCAGCAAACAGTATTGGTCTGTCCTGATCTATACGGCTTACTATTCCTATTTTTCCAATGAAATCAGTTTGATTATCGGTTAATATGTCAATTATTTGTTTGTGGAGAATTTCATTATTTGCTGCTACAATTACGGCTTTTTCATGGATGCTTAGTTTACTGTTTAACTTTTCACCGTATCTGTCAGTAATTATTCCTCCGGCTTCCTCAAGAATAAGCTTTGATGCTGAAATGTCAAGAATTCTACTTCCTCTCAAGTCGATGAATGCGTCATACCTTCCGCTTGCAACATATGAAAGTTCAAGCACTACGCTTCCAAGAACCCTCATCCTTCTTGCGTTATCAACTAATTTGGATGCATCTGAGGTTCCGCTTTTTGTAAATCCTCCGAGGGTCATGTTGCTTATGTTGATGTTGGTGCTTGGTTTTACAGCTTCATTGTTCAGCCAGCAGCCTTTGCCTTTTTCAGCCTCAAAGAAGTTACCGTTTGCAAAGTTGCTGATAAAGCCCAGTTCTACATCGTCCAATGTGGCCACTCTGCCTCTTGGAACATTTGCAACTGCCATTGAAATTCCGTATGCAGGGATTTCCTTAATTGCATTGCTTGTTCCGTCGATAGGATCAACCAAAAAGATAAATTTAGGTATTTCTTCCTCTTCCAAATCGTCACGTCTAAGCTCATGAGTTAAAGTGATGCTTTTTTGGGTTCCTTTACCTAATTTCAATTCTCCGATTTCTTCACTGACAAGATAAGAAAGGACGGGAGCATTCTTTAAGATATTGACTACTTTCTCTTCGGCAACAATGTCGATGAATGATGTTGGTGTGCCGTCTGCACCCATTTTTACCTTTTCGCCGGATTCCGGTTTTCCAACATATGGTCTTATCGCTCGACTGACTTCCTTGATTATCTCATAGGAAAGATCTGTTGCTATTTTTTTATCTTGAGCATCCATTTTATCCCTCTATAATTTCATCATTTAAATATACGACTGATGCAACAACTGAAGCTATTTCTTCAACAGTTGCTGTTGATTTTTCTATAATCAGGTCTTTGGTTTTTACCCCTCTCTTTTCCATCATATATTCGACCATCTTGCGAGCTTCATTGGTCAAATCCTCGGGGTTTTCGTTAATTCCGGTTGTTTCAACTACACAACCCAATTCCTCTCCGATAGCTACTGCTATTACTGCAGTTATTTCATCTCCAGGATTGTCTGAGGTAATCTCTGATAAAACGCAGTTAACCATAGCGCCGGCCTTCAATTTAGGCAATTCATTTATTTCAGTATTTTTCGCCAACATGCTGGATACTTTTATAAGGTTGACATCTCCGATTCCAGCATCGGTTAAGGCATTGTCAAATGCATTCAATTTTGTCGGACCTTCATCCTTTCCACTAACAATAGCTATCTTCATATTTTTTATTATGTAATTACTCTTTAATAAAATCTTATAAATGATGAAAATATAATATAATTTAGGTGTACCTAATGATTTTCAATAAGTATCTTTCAATATTTTTTTCAGCATGCCTTTTCATGCTATTGATGTTTTTAACTTCATCCGTTGTAGCCCTATTCTTTAATGGCGGCCAAATTCCTTTCATAGGTCTGTTTTTCGTCGTTGTTTTCTATTTCATTGCTAGAGCATTCTATAATTATTTGAGAAACGATGATTATTACAAGAATACGAAAAAACGGTCCAGCGATAAGAAAGGTGAAAAATACATCACTAAAGGCGAAAGGGATACAAAAAAGTTGTTCCTTGTAATCTGGGTTTTGGTTATCCTGTTTTTATCTGCCCTATCTTTGGTTTTATATTCAATTAATTCTGGTTTGGTTTAAATTTAATGAGAATATTACAAATAAGCGAATACTTTATATAAAATAGAAAATATAGTTTATATTAATCTAATAATATTCCTTATTATAAGATTATAAAAACCGGTTTTTATTTAATGGAGGAAAAATTAATGTCAACAAAAGTTGTAGAGATTAAAACATTAAAAGTTGGAAAATATATTGTTTTAGGCGGAGAAGCTTGTAAAATTATCAGTTATACTACTTCATCTCCTGGTAAACACGGGGCTGCAAAAGCTAGGATCGAAGCTGTAGGTGTTTTCGACAACCAAAAAAGAAGCCTTGTTAAACCTGTAGATAACAAAGTAGATATTCCTATTATTGATAAAAGATTAGGACAAGTAATTTCTATCCAAGGGGACAATGTTCAAATCATGGACATGGAAAACTATGATACCATCGACTTACCAATGCCTGAAGATTTAAAAGATGTAATCGTTGAAGGTATTGAAGTGGAATACATTGTTGCTTTAGGAAACATGAAAATAATGAGAACTAGAGGATCTGCTTAAGTTCTCTTATTTATTTTCCTTTTTAGATAAATTATGCTTTTAAATACATATGAACCATGGAAATTTGCATTTTCCAAACAGACCAATTTTGAAAATTTAGAAGAAGATTCATTTGGAATAATCGGAGTTCCATTTGATAGCACCACATCATACCATTCCGGATCACGTTTAGGACCAATTGTTGTTCGTGAAGCTTCATTTGGTTTTGAAAAATACAATACTGTTTTTAATAAAGATTTGACAACTTCATTTTATGATTTTGGGGATGTAAATGTCATTCCCGGAAATTGTGAGTCCACCTGTAAGATTGTCGAAGATACCGTAAACGAACTGCTTGATTTAAAAATCAAACCGATAATCATAGGCGGCGAGCATTCAGCATCTATCGGAGCCATTAAGGCGATTTGTGAAAAGTACGATAAATTGACTGTAATCCATCTGGATGCCCACAGGGACCTTGCATTTGATTTTATCGGCGAAAAGTATTCTCATGCAACCGTCATGAGGAGAGCCCATGAATGCGGAGCGAATCTTGTTCAGATTGGAATCAGGTCTTCTTCAGCCGAAGAGGAAGAGTTCGTAAAATCAATTTACAATGTTCAGACCTTTAAAAATAAGGATGTCCGCAAGCATATGGATGCAATCGAGTATTATCTAATCAACATCGACGGTCCGATTTACATTTCAATAGATATGGATGTTTTCGACCCAGCTATTGCTCCAAGTGTTGGAAACCCAACCCCTAGTGGACTGTTCGTCTCTGAAATCGAAACAATTCTTGAAACCTTATGCCGCAAGAATGTTGTTGGTTTGGATGTAGTTGAAACCGCAAGCGATAAATTGGGCGACAATACTGCAGTCGTTGCGGCAAAAATAATTTATGATTTCTTAACTTTAATCGACTGAATTTTGTCTGATTAATGATGCCTTTTTTCTAATTTTACGATAATATTATAAAATAAATTATACAAAGATATTTATATCGGAATTTATGTTTTTCTGATGAGGTGTTATATGTTGGACAATTTTTTCAAATTAAAGGAAAATGGAACTGATTTTAAAACAGAAATAATTGCAGGTATCACCACATTTCTCGCTATGGCTTACATTTTAGGTGTAAACCCAATCATTTTAGGTGATGGTGGAATGCCTGTTACCGGAGTATTCTTCGCTACTGCTGTTGCTTCCGGTATAGCTTGTATAATTATGGGGCTAGTTGCTAAATATCCAGTTGGTTTAGCTCCAGGTATGGGACTTAACGCATTGTTTACTTATACAATTATTATAGGAATGGGAAACACATGGGAAACTGCACTTGCAGCAGTATTCATTTCAAGCATAATCTTTTTAATAATTACTATTTCCGGTTTAAGGGAAGCTATTTTAAATGCTATTCCTCTTGATTTAAAACTGGGTATAGGTGCTGCAATAGGATGTTTCTTAGCATTTTTAGGTCTTAAAGGTGCAGGAATCATTGTAGCTGATCCATCTACTTTTGTTACAATGGGATCACTCATGTCTGCTCCAGCACTACTTGCATTAATAGGTATTGTCATTACATTAATTTTATATGTAAAAAAAGTACCTGCTTCAGTATTTATTGGATTAATCATAACAGCAATTATTGGGGTAATATTCACTGCCGTTGGATTCGGTAAAGGAAACATCTTAATGCCTGCTATCCCTGCACAATTTATTACCACTAATTTTGATTTATCATTATTTGCTGGATTTACTAAAGGATTCGGACAATTGTTCTCAAACATTCCAAACTTAATAATGATGTTGTTCTCACTTGTATTCGTTACATTCTTTGATACAACCGGAACTTTAATGTCATTAGGTAGACAATGTGGATTCATCGATGAAGAAGGACAAGCTGTTGGAATTGAAAACGCATTTTTAGCTGATGCTGTTGGTGGTATTGTAGGTGCAATATTCGGTACAAGTACAGTTACAGCATATGTGGAAAGTGCAGCTGGTATCGGTAATGGTGGTAAAACTGGTTTGACCGCTGTTGTTACTGGTATTTTATTCATACTTTCAATATTCTTTGCTCCATTAGTATTAGGATTATTTACTTCTCCGGTTACTTGTGCAGCACTTGTAATTGTAGGTATATTAATGATCGGACAGCTAAAAGAAGTTGAATGGGATAATTTAATTGTTGCAGCTTCTGTATTTATGACCATTGTTATGATGATTTTAACCTACTCCATTTCACTTGGTATCGCTTGGGGATTCGTTATTTACGCAATTGCAAGCTTAGCTAGTGGAAAAGCAAAAGAGCTAGGTTGGGGAATCTGGTTAATGGTTATAGTATTTATAATATACTTGTTCTTCGGACTTTAGACTCAATCTTGAGTCTAACTCTTTTTTTATTTTTTTTAAAATCAGTCTTTGTAGTCTTTTTCTACTTTGTCAAGATAATATTTTCCTTTATCAGTGATACTGTAGAATCTGTATCTTTTATCTTCTTCATTAAGACATTCAACCAAATCTGCCTCTTTCAATGTTTTTAGGTATTTTGATACATGGTTGCTGTTGTCATTAATGTCTTTACTAATTTTTGATGGGATTTTATCTTCTTTTTCCAAGGACTTCAAAACTTTAATCCTTTTTTTGGAACGTGCAAGTAAAGATATGATGCGCATATCGTCTTTTTTGCTCATGATTAGAAATTTAATTTTAGCTATTTAATAGATATCTATATGATATTAGCATGCTAATAGCAATGTTTATATTATGTGTCTAATAAAATAATTATTACCAATTATGGAGGTTTTCTATGAGCAGAAAAATTTTAGTTTTATTAATCGTGTTAATTTCAGCGATATCCATAGCTAGTGTATGCGCTGCTGAATTAACAAAAACAAACGATTTTGACGGTAAATTCAAAATGAATATAAGTGATAATTCCACTTTTGAGAAAGTTGTTGATGGTGCTGGGCAAAATGCATATCTGTCAGCCCAATCTTGGAGCGATAATCAAACTGCAGTGGTTTGTTATTATGAAAAAGCGATAGATCCTGTTCTTTCAGAACTTAAAAGTAATTCAGGGTTCATGGATGCGCCAAAAACTGAGGGCAATTTAACTATATTGGAATATTCCGATTATGGTCAAGGTAGTTCTGAATCATATGCCTTCCACTACTTTGTTGGTGTCACATCACCTCAAAATAAAACAGTGTTCATTGCGTCCAATGATTTGGATTTAGCTAAAGAATATGCAAATACTATTTCATTTGAGTAAGCTACATGCTTACTAACTCTTTTTTTAAGGTGATTTGTGATGAATAAAAAGATATTTTTTTGTTTAATAATATTATTAGCAATTGCTTCAATATCTGGTGTAAGTGCTTTTTGGCCATTTGACAGTGGAACAGACGTGACTGTTAATGGAGTAAATTTCCATCTGCCTGAGGGGTTTGATGTAGATAACCCGGTAAAGTTTGAGAGTGATAAGACTTATGGGCATGCTGTTTATAAGAATACTGAAACTAAAGATACTGTTGATATTTCAGTCAGTAATAAGGTGATTGAAGATTCAGTAATAAAGAATAGATTAATTAAAAAAAATTTTAAACAAGAGACTATAGATGGAAAAGAAGGATTTTATAAAACGGATTTAAGATTAAATGTGGAGTTTGTTTATATTGATAATGATAAAGTTGTTTCAATAGTTGTCCTATATGTCTATGACAAGTATGGTGATAATTTTAAGCAATATGATGAATTTCTTGCCGAAATAATAAAATAGGGGGGATATGATGTCTGATGATATTGCAAGTAATTTTGAATTGGGACCTATTTTGAAAGGTGTTGTTGTGGCTGTTATATTTATGATAATTGCCTGGATTACATCAATTGGGTTTATAGGAATGTTTGGCATAATACTTGGTTCTGCAGTCTCTGGATTTTCAACTGTAAACTCAACAAAATATGCGTTAGTGTATGGAGCAATTGTAGGATTCCTTTGTTGTTTGCCAATGTTGACCATATTTTCATTACCTGTTTTCATCATATTGGGTTTATTTGGTGGATTCATTGGTAAAGTTATTCAGAGTAACGTTGGAATGGAATAACGGTGCTGTATTGTTATTCCATATATTTTTTTTAAATTTTTTTTGATAATTTCCGTTTTAAGTTTTCATTTATCCGTTTTTTCACCATAACAATATCATTAAATATCACCAAAACCAAAATTATAATATTAACTAAAAAATGGAGCATATTGTTATGAATAAAAGAACTATTGAGCTTTCAGGCCATATTATTGATTCATTGACTTTAACCAAGACAATGGGCATTATTATGGACAAAGGAGGCGAATTTGATATTTTAGAAATCGATGTTGGGCGTAAAAAATCTGATATAAGTCATGCGAAAATTGAAGTTTCTGCAGATTCTCCCGAATTATTGGAATCTATTTTAGACGAGTTATCTGTTTTGGGTGCATCAATCGATGATATCAAAGAGGTCAACCTTGTTGCATCAGTCAAAGATAAAGTTGCTCCTGAAGGTTTTTATTCATCATCCAATCATACAACCCACATTTTATATAAAGGGAACTGGATTCCTGTTGAAGAGATTGAAATGGACTGTTTGGTGGTTGTTGATGAAAAGGAAAATAGGGCTTTTGTTAAACCTATTGCTGATGTTAAGGCTGGAGACAAGATTGTTGTAGGTCTTGATGGTGTTAAGGTCACACCTCCACACAGATCAAGGGAAGAACAGCAAGTATTCGAATTCATGAACAGTGAAGTGTCTTCAGAAAAACCTTTAATGAATTTAATCAATGGTATCGCCAGTGAAATGAAGGAAATCAAGGCTAAAGGCGGAAAGATAGGTATAGTTGGAGGTCCAGCTATTGTCCACACAGGTTCCGGCAAGTACTTGGCTTCATTAGTAAAAGAAGGCTACATTGATGTTATAATGGCCGGAAACGCTTTGGCCACTCACGATATAGAATCAAATTTATTCGGAACTTCTTTAGGTATTGAGGTTGAAACAGGAAAAATCGTTGCGCATGGACATACCCACCACATGAGAGCGATTAACAGAATCAACAATTCCGGCTCCATTAGAAATGCTGTAGAAGATGGAACTTTGACTGGCGGAATCATGTATGAATGCGTTAAAAACAATGTTCCATATGTTCTGGCGGGGTCCATTCGTGATGACGGTCCTCTTCCAGATGTGATTACAGACATTGTTGAAGCTCAAAAATTGATGAGAAAATATGCTCAGGAAGTTGACATGGTTATCATGATTGCCACTATGCTTCATTCAATTGCAACTGGTAACCTTTTGCCTTCAAGAGTTAAAAGTATCTGTGTAGACATCAATCCGTCCACAGTTACAAAATTGTCAGACAGGGGAAGCGCACAGGTGGTTGGCATCGTAACCGATATAGGTACATTCCTGCCTCTTCTCTATAATGCGCTGCAGGAGGAATGAAAATGGAATTCACTGCATATATGTATGATGTAATCTCAAGCACAATCCTTCCTGTAAGAATCAAAATCGAGAATGGAATATTTACAGAAGTCAGTGAAATCAGAGTCAATGAAGAAACACTTGTTGATGTAAAGGGTTTGGTTCTTCCGGGTTTCATCGATTCCCATATTCATATTGAAAGCAGTATGATTACTCCTGCTCAATTTGCAAAAATCGCAGTGCGCCATGGTACCACTTCTGTTGTCTGTGATCCTCATGAAATAGCTAACGTTCTTGGAATTGAGGGTATTGAAGCGATGATTGAAAATGCAAAGTCAGTTCCTTTCAACTTTTTCTTTACAGCACCTTCCTGTGTGCCTGCAACTCCGTTTGAAACTTCAGGTGCCATATTGGATTCATCAGATATTGAATATTTACTTAAAAAGGATGAAATCGTTGCTTTGGGCGAAATGATGAATTTCCCTGGAGTAATCAACGGCGATGAGGAAGTTTTAAGAAAACTTGCATTGGCAAGGGAGATTGGAAAGCCGATTGACGGTCATGCCCCATTGCTTTCTCGTCAAGATTTGGATAAATACCTCGCGCAGGGTATAAGTACTGACCACGAATGCAGTAATGTTTTAGAAGCTCTCGAGAAAAAGATTAAAGGTATGAAAATTATGGTGAGGGACGGTTCATCTGCCCGGGATATGGATGGTCTTTTCGATATAGATGGAGGTAAGGAACTGATCCAAAATCCTGCTTCTTTAGGTCTCCTGTACAGAGACATATTCGAGAGAAAAATCTACTCTCCGATATTTGATTTTATTGTCAGTGATGACAAACATCCTAATGATTTGATTGAAGGTCATTTGAATTTATCTATTAAGAAGGCAGTTAATTTGGGGATTGACATCTTAAAAGCTATTGAAATGGTAACAATCAATCCGGCATACCACTATAATTTGAATTGTGGTGTCATAAGGGAAGGCAGAAAGGCAGATTTCATCATTGTCGACAGTATTTATGATTGCAATGTCTTGAAAACATATGTTGGCGGTGAATGTGTTTTCGATGGGGAGAATGTCCTGTTTGATGTTCCTGAAATAGAACCTCACAATTCAATCAATGCATCTAAAAAGGTTCCTGCCGATTTTGACGTCCATTATGATGGAGATGAATGTGAAGTCAATGTGATTGAATGTTTTGATGGTGATTTGTTAACTAAAAAGACAACTGCGAAACTGCAGGTCAAAGATGGTGTTGTCCAGCCTGACATTTTCCAAGATGTTTTAAAGATATCTGTTGTGGAACGTTATGGTGGCAATGCTGTTGCAAATGCATTTATTAAGGGATTCGGTCTTAAAAAAGGAGCTATAGCTTCATCCGTTGCTCATGATTCTCATAACATAATCGTCGTTGGTTATAACTCTGAAATGATGGCTGAGGCGGTTAATCGTGTAATTGACGATATGGGTGGTATCGCGGTTGTAAGTGAAGACTTCAGTGATTCATTGTCCCTTCCAATTGCAGGACTGATGAGTAATGAAGATGCCTATGACGTTGCCCGCAAGTTAGGTATTTTGCATAATATGGTTTCCACTTTGGGTTCAAGTCTCAAGTCTCCGTTTATGACAATGGCATTCATGGCATTATTGGTTATTCCATCTATTAAAATTTCCGATAAGGGATTATTTGATGGAGATACATTTGAATTTATAGATGTAATCAGAAATTAGGGTTCATACCCTTTTTTCACCAATTCTTTTTTTATTTCATTCATGGCTTTGATGTCTTGTGTATATCCGACTTTGTTAACTATTCTTTTTGCTTCTCGGAATCTGTCTAGATAGTGTTGTTTTTGGTCTTCATCCACCAGATCAAAACGTGAGAGATTGGATAGGGTTTCAACGACATATCCGAATCCCCTGTTGTACGCTTTAGTGCTGTCATTTATTACAAGTTCGGTGACTTCAGATTTTATTACTATCGCTTCGTCCTTTTTCTTGATTGGGTCGCTTTGCTTTACTGCTTCCTTCAAGCTGATGACTTTGCATTTGAAATAGGCTTCAGCGTCCCTTAGGGAATTATCCTCATTGAAACAATCCTCATCCAGATTTCCAAGTGTGGACAGCATGAACAGTTCGGGGTCATGGGTAATGTTTACAATGTACTCCTTTTGTTCGATAATGTTTTCCAGGGTGTGGCTTCCCTTAAAAATACGTGACAGTACTTTATCATTTCCCGCATATAGCACGCCGATGGGTGCGGCGTTGCTTAAGTTGTCTGAATTTTTTGTGGTGATAATTGTTTCGTATTGTCTGCCTTTTTCCATTCCAATTGAAGATAAATCGATTTCCATAGTTATCATTATTTGTTTTAATTAAAAAATATTTTTATATGTGTTTTAACAATATACTATTATTGTTAATTAAATTTTATGGAGTTTGGCTATGAAATATAAAATGTATGATGAAATGATGGAACAACCGGATTCACTTAGAAAAACATTTGAAAGTGAATTTTCCAATTTAGAAAAGGTTTCCAAACTTGTTTTAGATGCGGATAAAGTCTATTTGATAGGCTGTGGAAGTTCTATTTCAACTTGTTATAGTGTTCGGGACGCAATTAGAATGTCCAGTACTAATATTGATATTGAAGTCTACACTGGCTATGAATTTTATTACAATAAAAAGCTTGTTGAGGGTGAAAACTCCATTGCGATTTTCACATCACAATCCGGTGAAACTGCAGATACTCTTGCTTCTTTAAGAAGAGCCAATGAGTATGGATTGCAAACAGTTTCAATTTCCAATGAGCCGGACAGTTCAATGATTAAAGAAGCTAAAACTCCAATTGCAACCAGATGTGAAACTGAAACAGCTATTTTAGGTACAAAAACCTACATTACTCAATTGGCTTGCCTTTACCAAATTCTTTTCAGTGCATCTGATTATGAAAACAAAACTGAATTGCTTGCCCAATTGGCTGAAATGCCTAAAATGTTAGATAAGCTATTGCTTTTGACTGAAGATGAAAATAAGGCTTTGGCTGAAGAATTTAAGGATGAAGACATTTTCTATTGTTTGGGAAGTGGTCCTAACTTCGGTCTTGCATATAAATTGGCCATGACCATGCTCATGGAAGGGGCAATAAAGCACGCTTGTCCGGAATATTCAGCTGAATTCAGGCATGGTTTAATTGAAAGGGCTGAAAAGGATGTTCCAATTATATTCTTAAAATCTGATTTTGAATCTGATGAAATCACACAAAAAGCTATTGATTTTGCAGATAATCTGGAATTGAAATCAATAATATATGACTTGAAGGATTATGCTGATGTCGATAAGTTGCTATCTCCATTCATATTTGTAATTCCACTTGAATGGTTTGTATATTATCTTGCACATTTCAATGGCGAGGATCCTGGTGCAACAAGACACATAGGAAAAGTAAGATATTAATTTTTTAAAAAAAGAAATTGAAAATGTAGAATTTATTCTACATTTACTTTATGTTTTGGTATAACTAATTTTGGAATTGCAATTATTACAGTTCCGTTATGGAATTTAGCAGAGATTGCATTGATGTCAATGCTGTTTTCAAATCTGATGGTTTTTACACATCTTCCGGATTTTAAGGAAGAAGCGATTAATTCTGCATCTTCTTCAAACTCTTCGACGTATGGCTTGAATGTTGCTTCAATAGTAATGTCGTTGTCCCCTGCTTCGATTAAGATGTCTTCTTTGTCAATGCCTGGAACAGCAGCTTTAATGTGATATTCGTCATCAGTTTCAATTAAATCAATGTTAAGGGTTTGAACAGTTGCATTTTTATAATCAGTATATTTTTGATCAGCAGTTTTTTGCATATTTTTTATGCTGTCTTTGATTTCGTCAATGCTTTTGTAAAAGTCATTAAGTACATTGTCTGCAATAGTTTTTCCTTTTTCTTTAGTTTCTTCGAATTTGTCTTTGATATCTTCAGAACTTTCTGTAGCTTCTTCTTCGAATACTTCTTCGGTTTCATCAAATTTTTCTTCAGTTTCTTCTTCTTTATCTGAAATTTTGGTTTCAATAGTTTCGCTATCTACCATAATTTTCACACTCCTTTTGATGAATGTATTTTATTTACTTT